>PITX01000007.1 GCA_017577345.1 Clostridiales bacterium | reverse complement strand
GAGGGGCACACCGTCCACGCCACCGCGGAGGAGGCGCAGGCGGAGACCGAGCAGATGCTGAACGTGTACGCCGATTTCTGCAGGGACGTGCTGAATATGCCCGTCATCAAGGGCAGAAAGACCGAAAGCGACAAGTTTGCCGGCGCGGTGGCCACCTACGCCATCGAGGCGCTGATGCACGACGGCAAGGCGCTGCAGGCGGGCACCTCCCACTATTTCGGCGACGGCTTCACCAAGGCGTTCGACATCACCTTTGCGGACAAGAACAATCAACTGAAGAATCCCCATCAGACCTCCTGGGGCATGAGCACCCGGATCATCGGCGGCGTGATCATGGCAATTTCCGGCTTTGACCCCTTCCGGGCGTATGGTGCCATGATCGAGGGCGCATTCGGCAATGCCCGCCATATCGGCGACTTCATGGAATACGCCATGGTGCTTTGCCTGTGTGGACTTGCCTGTGTGCTGGCAGCGCGTGTCGGTATCTTTAATGTCGGCGGCGAAGGTCAGCTCCTGTTAGGCGGTATTTTTGCCTGTCAGGTCGGCATCTGGATGCAGGGCAAGCCGATGCCGCTGGTCATTGCCTGCGCGGCACTGGCAGCGATGGCGGTCGGCGCGGCCTATGCGCTGATCCCCGGCGTGCTCAAGGTCAAGGTAAAGGTCAACGAAGTCATTACGACCATCATGCTCAATACGATCGCTGCGTATCTGTGCGCATTTTTGGCAAAGGGACCGTGGAAGAACGCGAACAGCAATCTGATCGCTGCGACGGAGCAGCTGGATGTGCGCTACTGGTTCAGCAGCATCATACCGTCCTCCAAGCTTTCCACTGCGATTTTTGCGGCGGCAATGATGACATTTCTCGTCTGGTATGTCATGCAAAAGACCTCTAAGGGATTTGAAATGAAGCTGACCGGACAGAATCCGCGCTTTGCACGCTTTTCCGGTCTCAAAACCGACCGTATGGTCATTATCTGCATGATGATCTCCGGCGCGATGTGCGGTCTGGTCGGTATGTTCCGCGTTTACGGAGCGGAGCATCTGTATAAGGATTCTATCAGTAAGGACTATTATTTTGAAGGGCTGATGGTTGCCATGATCGCCCAGTATAAGCCGCTTCCGGTCATCGGCCTTTCGATTTTCTTCGCAATTCTGAAGATCGGTGCAGACGGTATGCAGAGCGTCGGTGTGCCGAATCAGATCTATCAGATCATTCAGACCATCGTGATCTTCTTCATGGCAGCGGAGAGCGGTATCACCGCCGCCATGCGTGTACGAAGCCAGAAAAAGAAGGCAAAGCTGGCAGCGGAAGCGCGTCTGAACGGAGGTGCGGAGCATGAATAATTATCTGTCGATCCTGAAAACCGTATTTGCGGCGGCGACCTTTAACCAGACGCTTCGCAGTGCGACACCGGTCGCACTGGCTGCGATCGGCGGCTCCATGACGGAGCATGCAGGCATCATGAATATCGGTATGGACGGCATGATCCTGATGGGCGCATTTTTCGGCGTGTACGGAAGCTTCCTGATGAACAGCGGCTGGCTCGGACTGCTGCTTGCCATCCTGCTCGGTGTCCTGATCGGACTGCTGTTTGCGCTGTTTGTCGTAAAGTTCCATTCTGACGAATTTATTATCGGATGTGCGCTCAATACCTTTGCCGTAGGTCTGACGGGATTTCTTTCCAAGGCGATTTTCGGCGCAAACGGTGCAAAAAATCTGCCCGCGCTGCCGAAGGTCAACCTGCCGATCCTCAAGGATATTCCCTTTGTCGGAGATGTTCTGAGAGATCTGCCGCTTTTCTTCTATATCACGATCATCTTTGTGGTTCTGCTGTGGCTGTTCGTCTATAAAACGCCCTACGGCTTCTGGCTGAGAGCCTCCGGTGAAAAGCCGGATACACTTCGCACCGCCGGCATCAGTCCGGAGCGAATGAAGTGGATCGCAAGTCTGTTGTGCGGCATTTTCTGCGGAATTTCCGGTGCATATCTTTCGCTGTGCAATCTTTCCGGCGTATTTGCAGAGAATATGAGCAACAGCCGCGGTTATGTTGCTTTCGCCTGCGTGATTTTCGGCGCGGCAAACCCCGCTAAGGCATATGTTGCCGCATTGATGTTCGGCTTCTTTGATGCGATCGGTCTGCGTCTGCAGAGCTATGTCAGCTCCGACCTGACGGCGATCATTCCGTATGCCATCACGGTGATCATGATGGTCTATGTTGTCGTGCGGACGACGCAGAAGCGGAAACATGCGCATCGCCGGCTTGCAAAAACCTCTTGACAGCATGAGGGGAGGACAGATGCCCTTCCCTCAATCTTTCTCCGAAAAGGAGTATGATATGAAACAACGAATTCCCGTAATCTTAGACGGAGATCCCGGCCATGATGACGCGATCGCGTGGATGCTTGCCAAATCAAGCCCGATGCTGGATATTCGGGCAGTTACCTCCGTGTGCGGCAATCAGACGATCGAAAAAACGACCTATAACGCCCTGCGCATCTGTACCCTGCTCGGCATCAGCTGCCCGATCGCCATGGGAAGACCTGCGCCGCTGCTGGCAAAGCCGATGAATGCGCCCTCCGTCCACGGTCAGTCCGGACTGGACGGACCGAAGCTGCCGGAGCCTTCCATGGAGCTGAGCAAGCTGCGCTCTGTGGAGTTGATGGCGAAAACTCTTCGTGAAAGTGAAACGCCGGTCACGATCATTGCGACCGGACCGCAGACCAATGTAGCCGCGCTTCTGCTGGCACATCCGGAGCTGAAAAGCAGGATCGAGAAAATCAGCTTCATGGGCGGCGGCATCGCGCACGGCAACTGGACACCTGCCGCGGAGTTCAATATTTTAGTCGACCCCGAGGCTGCCGATATTGTGATGAAGAGCGGCATCCCGCTCATCATGAGCGGTCTGGATGTGACCGAAAAAGCGCTGATCTATCCCGAAGATTTTGAACGCGTTCGCGCTGTCGGCAATGAGGTGGCGCGGGTCGTGGCAGAATGGCTGGAATTTTTCTATGAGTTTCACCGAAAACTGGGTTATCCCGGCGCACCTATGCATGATCCGGTCGCAGTCGTGTCGCTGATCCGTCCCGATTTGCTGATTTCCGAGGATCTGTGTGTCGAAATCGAGACAAAGGGCGAATACTGCCGCGGCGCAACGGTCGGACATGACAGAGCACCTGCCAATGCACGGGTCAACCTCGGTATTGACCGTGACGCTTTTGTCGCGCTGCTTGTCGAGGCGGTCAGCACATTTGGGGAGGGGAGCATATGAACACGATACCCGTGTGGATCGACTGCGATCCGGGCGTGGACGATGCGGCGGCACTTGTGCTTGCAGACCGCCTGCCGGAGCTGGAGCTGCTCGGCATCAGTACCGTTGCAGGCAATGCGCCGCTGTCTCTCACAACGGAGAATGCGCTGAAGATCTGCGATCTGACGGGCACAGACTGCCCTGTTTATCCCGGCGCGGATAAGCCCCTGCTGCGCGAGTATGAATACGGCGAGAGCTTCCACGGCAGGGACGGACTCGGCGGAGCGAAGCTGCCTGCACCGCGCCGCAAAGCGGAAATAATTCCCGCGTGGGATGCACTTTATGAACAGGCAAAGACCTGCGGCGGGAAGCTGGAGCTGATCACCCTCGGCCCCTTGACCAATATTGCCATCGCGCTTGCCGAGCACCCCGATCTGCCCGATTATCTGCACCGCATTGTGCTCATGGGCGGCTCTGCCACCCGCGGCAACTGCACGCCCAGCGCGGAGTTCAACATCCATGCTGACCCCGAGGCGGCACAGGTGGTTTTCCGCAGCAGTGTTCCCAAGGTGATGTGCGGTCTGGAGGTCACGGAGCAGGCGTTTCTGACGAAGCAGGAATTAGACCTGCTCAGGACGCACGAAAGCGCGATGTGCCGCTTTTTCTATGAAGCAACGCCCGAGCTTCTGCGCAAGAACATGGCAGTCGGTCAGGGCGGCTGGTGCGTGCATGATGCCTGCCCGGTACTCTACTGTGCGAAGCCGGAGCTCTTTTCCGGCAGGGAGGCGGGCGTGTTTGTCGAAACGCAGTCAGAGCTGACCTTCGGCAAGACCGTCACCGACCTCTACAGCGACAAGAAGTTCGACACGAAAAACGCGTTTGTCGTTTTGGAAATCGACCGAAACGCCTTCCGGGATGTTTTACTGACTACGATACAAGCATACTGATCCGACGGAGGAACCCCATGGATTTCAAACTTCACGCGCCTTACAGTGCCACCGGCGACCAGCCGGAGGCGATCCGCACGCTGACAGACGGACTTCGTGCCGGGATGAAGGAGCAGGTACTGCTCGGCGTGACCGGCTCGGGAAAGACCTTCACGATGGCATCTGTCATCGAAAAGCTCAACCGACCGACCCTCGTGCTGGCGCACAATAAGACCCTTGCGGCACAGCTTTGCAGCGAGTTCCGCGAATTTTTCCCGGAAAATGCGGTGGAGTATTTTATCTCCTACTACGACTACTATCAGCCTGAGGCGTATATCCCGCATACGGACACCTATATCGAAAAGGATTCTTCCATCAATGACGAAATCGAGCGTCTGCGGCACAGCGCGACCTCCTCGCTGTTCGAGCGGCGCGATGTGATCGTGGTGGCGTCGGTATCCTGCATCTACGGACTGGGCGACCCGATCGACTATAAAAACATGGTCATTTCTCTGCGTACGGGCATGGAGAAAAATCGGGAAGAGCTGATGAAAAAGCTGGTCGAGATCCGTTACGAGCGCAACGACATCGAATTCACCCGCAACACCTTCCGTGTCCGCGGTGATACGGTGGAGATCTATCCCGTCTACTGGTCGGGACGCGCTATCCGCGTGGAATTTTTCGGCGACGAGGTCGACCGCATCTCCGAGATCAACGCCGTGACCGGCATACCGGAGCGCGTGGTCAATCATGTTGCCATCTATCCTGCTTCTCACTATGTTGCCTCCCGTGAGAAGCTGAACCGCGCCATTTTCGAGATCGAAGCGGAGATGGAGGAACGCGAGGCATGGTTCAAGGCGCATGACAAGCTGCTGGAGGCACAGCGCATCCGTCAGCGCACGATGTATGATATTGAAATGCTGCAGGAGATCGGCTTCTGCAGCGGGATCGAAAACTATTCGCGTGTGATCTCCGGCAGGGCACCGGGGACACCGCCGATGACGCTATTGGACTATTTCCCGGAGGATTTCATTCTCTTCGTGGATGAGAGCCATGTGACGCTGCCGCAGGTACGCGCCATGTATGCCGGCGACCGCAGCCGCAAGGAAAGTCTGGTGGATTACGGCTTCCGTCTGCCGAGCGCATTTGATAACCGCCCACTGACCTTCCCGGAATTTGAAAGCAAGATCCATCAGGCAGTCTATGTTTCTGCAACGCCTGCGGAGTTTGAGCGCGGCAGAGCGTCGCAGGTCGCCGAGCAGGTCATCCGTCCGACGGGTCTGTTGGACCCGGAGATTTCCGTCCGTCCGATCGAGGGGCAGATCGACGACCTGATCGGAGAGTGCAACCGCGTCGTCGAGCGCAATGAGCGCGTCCTTGTTACGACGCTGACAAAGAAAATGGCGGAGGACTTAACGAGCTATCTGCAAAAGGCAGGCATCCGCGTGCGCTATATGCACTCCGATGTTGCTGCTTTGGAGCGCATGGAAATTCTGCGCGACCTGCGCATGGCAAAATTCGATGTTTTGGTCGGCATCAACCTCCTGCGTGAGGGACTTGACCTGCCGGAGGTGTCGCTGGTCGCCATACTGGATGCGGACAAGGAGGGTTTCCTGCGAAGCGAGACCAGCCTCATTCAGACGATCGGACGCGCCGCACGAAATGCGGAGGGGCGCGTCATCATGTATGCCGATAAGATCACGGACGCAATGCGCGCCGCCATTGACGAGACAAACCGCCGCCGCGGCATTCAGGATGCTTACAACAAGGCGCACGGCATCGTGCCGAAGACGATCATCAAGGATGTGCGCGAGCTGTTGGAGATCACGCAGAGCGAGGCTGATGCGGCGAGAGCTGACGGCGTGAAGATGACAAAGGCCGAACGCGAGCGCGAGATATTGCGGCTGGAGAAGGAAATGAAGACCGCCGCAAGAATGATGGAGTACGAATACGCCGCCGTCCTGCGCGACCGTATCATCGAGCTCCGCGGAGAAAAATAGACAAAAAACAGAGTGCAGAAACGCACTCTGTTTTTGTCAATAAATGATCAAACCGTCAAATCTTTGATTGTCATTGCCACGCCACCGCAGGTGGCGTGGCAATCTGTGCCTATCAGATTTCGGATGTTTTCATTGGCGGGCGACCAATGGTCGCCCCTACGCACAACCTCGATAAATGTCTGCAGGGATGGTCATCGGCCGCCCGATAAGCCGACCTTGCAGGACACTGTTCAGAAAATCACCGTGTACCACACGCCGCAGATCTCGCGCAGGAACATCTGGCAGAAGTAGATCGGATTGTCCGTTTCCGCGGGAACGCCGAGGATCTGCAATCCTTCATCCTTTGCCAGCAGGGAGGCGCGGGCAAGGTGGTAGGAGCTGGACACAACGGCGGCAGTTTCCGGACGCGTCCCGTATTCCCGCTCGATCAGCTCCAGCGAGAAACGGATATTCTCCTCCGTTGTTGTCGCCCTGTCCTCCATGCGCAGATGCTCCGGCGCAATGCCGCATTCCGTCAGCCAGTTGAACATACACAGTGCCTCGCTGATATTTTCACCGTCACCCTGACCGCCGGAGAGTACAGCTACGGCATCGGGATACTGCTCCAGATAATGCTCCGTTGCTTCCAAACGCTCCGAGAGGGACTTGCTCGGCACATCGCCGTTCACGCCTGCGCCGAGAACGATCACGAAGTCTGCCTGCGGCGCAAGGTCACCCTTGGCGCAGATGCCGACCCAGATCCCCGTACCGATCGCGGCAAGCAGAACGATACACACACCGATGCGCAAAACCGTCCGCACGCACTTTGTCGCTTTCGGAAACCGCTCTTTCATCGCATCGACCGCGCCGAACAGCAGGATCAGCGCACCGATAGCGCAGAAGAGCAGACCTGCGAAGTGATAGAAAATAAAAATGCAGTATAGCAGCACGCCCAGCAGAATGAATATTCCGCCGGGCAGCCGGTATTTCTTTTTCATAGGATGTAGCCCTTGAGCACCTTCAGCGTGTTGCACACGCCGTCCTTATGACTGCGCTCATAGCCGTGGGAGGCGTAGACGCCTGCACCGATCAGACCGTGGCGGAGGTCATGTCCTGCACCGAGCGTTGCTTCCACATCCGAGCCGTAGTGCGGATAGATGTCCACGGCGTAATCGGCGTTTTCCTTCTTCGCCGCGGCGATCAGCTTTTTCACGACCTCATAGGAGTACGGACCGCCGGAATCCTTGGCGCAGATGGAGACCTGCCGCTCGGTGCATTGCAGACCGTCGCCGACACAGCCCATATCTACGGAAATCGCCTCGGTCACGCCGTCAGGTACGGAGCCTGCGCCGCCGTGACCGACCTCTTCATAAACCGTCACATGGGCGTAGACATGGCGCTCGGGGACGATGCTGTTGTCCTTGAGATACTTGGCAAAACCGAGCAGAATGCCGACCGAGAGCTTGTCGTCGAGGAAGCGGCTCTTGATGTAACCGGATCTCGTGACGCGGGTGCGCGGCTCAAAGCAGACGATGTCGCCGACAGAGATGCCGAGCTTTTTCACATCGTCCGCATTCTCCACGATCTCATCGAGCACGACTTCCACCGTGTCCCATTTGCGCTCCGTGGAGGCGTAGTCGCCGTTGACATGGACGGAGGCGTTGCAAAGCTGCAGCGTGCCCTCATAGATGCCGTCGAATTTTGTGACGATGCGGCAGTTTTCCGTTTCGGCGTTGCTTGCGCACATGCCGCCGAGACGGTCAATGCGTAGTCTGCCGTTACCCTTGATCTCCGCGACCATGCCGCCGAGCGTATCGGCGTGTGCTTCCAGAAGCAGACCGTCATGATCGTCTTTTCCGCCGAGGTCGACCAGAATGCCGCCCTTGACGGTGCGGCTTGCCGCAAAGCCCAGCGCGGAAAACTCGCGCAGGACAAATTCCTCCGCATCGCGGGTGTAACCGGTGGGGCTGTCAATGCCCAAAAGAGCAACGGCCTTTTCCACCGCGAAGTTTACATAATTCTCCATATCCAAGCTCCTTTCGAGGGTGTTTTTGTTATTATAACATACATCGGAAATATTTGTACAGCACAAACCGCGTGCCGAGGGATTTCGACACGCGGTTTGTGTTATTTCATAGTCAGGATATTAAAAGTCTCTGTTCTTCGTTGCGATTTCCATCAGGCACTTTGCCATGAATTCATCGGGCTGCATCGCGCCGAGATCCACGCCGCCTCTGGTGCGGACGGAGACCGTGCCGTTTTCCATATCGCGGTCGCCGATGACGAGCATATACGGGATCTTCTGCATCTGTGCCTCGCGGATCTTGTAGCCGAGCTTCTCACTGCGCAGATCGCTTTCGGTGCGGATGCCTGCGGCGGAGAGCTTGCCCTCCAGCTCTTTCGCGTAGTCATGGGCGCGGTCGGTGATCGGGAGAATTTTGACCTGCGTTGGCATCATCCACAGCGGAAGAGCACCGGCGTAACGCTCAATGAGGTAAGCCAGCGTGCGTTCATAGCAGCCGAGAGAGGTACGGTGGATGATATACGGACGCTTCTTCTGACCGTCCACATCGGTGTATTCCATGCCGAAGCGTTCCGCCAGGAGCATATCGACCTGAATGGTGACGATGGTATCTTCCTTGCCGTATACATTCTTGTACTGAATATCGAGCTTCGGACCGTAGAAGGCAGCCTCGTCAATGCCGACGGTGTAATCCACATGCAGATCGTCGAGGATGGTCTTCATGGTAGCCTGTGCCAGCTCCCACTGCTCCGGCGTACCCTCATACTTGTTGTTTGGGTTTGCAGGATCCCACTGCGAGAAGCGGAAGGTGCAGTTTTCGAGCATACCGACGGTATCAAGAACATACTTTGCAAGCTCCAGACAACCCTTGAATTCTTCCTCAAGCTGTTCCGGACGCAGGACGAGGTGACCCTCGGAGATCGTGAACTGACGCACACGGATCAGACCGTGCATCTCGCCGGAGTCCTCATTGCGGAAGAGGGTAGAAGTCTCACCCAGACGCATGGGCAGATCGCGGTAGGAGCGTGCGCGGTTCAGGAAGACCTGATACTGGAACGGACAGGTCATCGGACGCAGAGCGTACATTTCCTTGGTGTCATCGTTGGCATCGGCAGGATTACCGAGCAGGAACATGCCGTCCAGATAATGATCCCAGTGACCGGAGATGCGGTAGAGGTCTCTCTTTGCCATCAGCGGAGTCTTGGTCAGCAGATAGCCGCGCTTCTGCTCTTCATCCTCGATCCATCGCTGCAGGAGCTGAATGACTCTTGCGCCCTTCGGCAGCAGGATCGGCAGACCCTGACCGATGATATCGACGGTGGTGAAGTATTCCAGCTCACGACCGAGCTTATTGTGGTCACGCTTGCGGGCTTCTTCCTGTCTGAGCAGATATTCGTCCAGCTCTTCCTTCTTCGGGAAGGCGATGCCGTAGATACGCTGCAGCATCTTGCGCTTGGAGTCGCCGCGCCAGTAAGCACCGCAGCACTGCGTCAGCTTGAAGGCGTTGGCCTTGATGCGGCCGGTGGAATCCAGATGCGGACCTGCGCAAAGGTCGGTGAATTCACCCTGCGTATAGAAAGAAATGACGGCATCCACGGGCAGATCGTTGATCAGCTCTACCTTGTAAGGCTCTTCAAGGCCTTGCATATAGGCGATGGCTTCCTCTCTGGGCTTTTCACTGCGTACCAGCGGCAGACGCTCCTTGCAGATTTTCTTCATCTCTGCTTCAATGGCGTCCAGATGCTCCTGCGTAAAGGTGAAGTCGCAGTCAAAATCGTAGTACCAGCCGTTGTCGATGGACGGACCGATCGCCAGCTTGACCTGCGGATACAGACGCTTGACCGCCTGCGCCATCACATGCGAGCAGGTGTGCCAATAGGTTTTGCGGTAGGCTTCGTTTTCAAAGGTGTACAGATTTTCTTCGGACATAATGCTTCCTCCTGTCTTGATGAGGGGCAATAAAAAATCACCCCTGAATAATTCAGGGGTGAGATAACTCCCACGGTTCCACCCTGCTTGCAGTTTTATAGACTGCCGCTCGTTTGCGCGCTAACGGGCGCACCCGTCTTCCCCTACTTTGTTCAGGGAAGCAGCTCGGAAGCGGTTCATACCGGACGGGTGCAGGAGCTTTCACCGACCGCTCCCTCTCTGCGCATCGCGTTTCAGTACATTTCTTCGTCACAGCCACATTTGTCATCAATATAGCACTTTTTCGGTCGGTTGTCAAATGGTTTCTTTTTTATGCTGATTATGTTAACTGATTTGTAACTTTTCCACAAGATATTGGGTCTGATCGCCAAAAAGCATCACCTATCTTGTCTGTTTCTTGTTTACATAATTGCACAAAAAGTTCGTATTATGCCGTAAAAATCGAAAAAAGCTTGACAAATTCGTAAAAAATGTTATAATTAACCCACAGTTACAATAGAGTAACAATAGTTTCACGACTTGAAACCAAACACAATGGAAAGGAGGATACTCTGATGCGCAGAACGGAAAAACAGACGACGACCCGCAAAAGACTCTCGCACAGACTGATTGCGATCGCGATCATGGCAGCGATCATCGTAGTACTGCTGGCACAGACTGTTTTTGCACAGAACAGCTACCTGATCACCGACGGTGATTATGTAACGGTTCACAAGTCCTTCAGCACGGACCCGGATGTGGTTTTGGATGAGGTAGGAATTGAGCTGAGCGAAGAGGATACCTACACCACGACCTATAAAAACGGCGTCAGCCGCATCGACATTCAAAGGATGCAGATGGTGACCGTTATCAATGCAGGCGAGCAGAGTGTGATCGGCACCTACGGTGAGACGGCCAGGACATTGCTGGATAAGATGGGCATCGTGCCCGGCACCGGCGACATTCTCTCCTGCGAGGAGGATACCCCCACCTATGACGGCATGGTCATTGAGCTGAAGCACAAGGAGATCAAGCAGACCGAGTATGACAAGGCCGTCCCCTTTGAGACGAAATACTATGAAGACCCGGAGCTGGCTCCCGGCGAGGAAATCACCCTGATCGAGGGCGTGGACGGCGTTGTCCACTACACGGCACAGCTCGTTTTTGAAAACGGCGTGCAGGTCTCCGAGGAGATCATTGACGAAGAGACGACGACCAAGATGGTCACGCGACTGGTTGTCAGAGGTCCGGCACGCGAGATCGCCGATCAGCCGGATGAGCCGGATCACCGCAATGCAACCATTGAAGACCCGATCAATAATGAAGAGCACGCCATCAGCGGCGGCACGATCACAACGGTTTCCGGCACATCCTATAACTACACGGATGTCCTGACCGTGACCTGCACGGCATATTCCTGCGGTGACCGCGTCGGTCAGACCGCAACGGGTACCGTGGCGAGAGTCGGCGCGGTAGCAGTCGACCCGAGTTACATTCCGCTCGGCACGAAGATGTATATCGTTTCCAACGACGGTCAGTACATCTACGGCTACTGCACGGCGGAGGATACCGGCGGCTCCATCAAGGGCTACAAGATCGACCTGTATTTCGACACCTTTGACGAGTGTTGGGAATTCGGCGTGCGAACCTGCACGGTCTATGTTCTCTCATAAATGATTGCAAAACAGCCTCTTCTCTGTTAAAATGACAGGGAAGAGGTGTTTTTATGCTGGATGTATGCAATGCGCAGGTGATGAAGAGCCTGCTTGCGGAATACGGATTTCATTTTTCCAAGGCAAAGGGGCAGAATTTTCTGACGCAGCGTTGGGTACCGCAGCGCATCGCGGAGGAATCCGGCGTTGACGGTACTTGCGGTGTCTTGGAGATCGGTCCCGGCTTCGGACCGCTGACGCAGGAGCTGTCTCTGCGCGCAAAAAAGGTCGTTGCGCTGGAGGTCGATACCACCCTGCGCCCCGTTCTGGAGCGGACAGTCGGCGAGTTTGACAATCTGGAGATCCTGTTCTGTGACGCGCTGAAAGCAGACCTTCCCGCACTGACGGCGGAGAAGCTCGGCGGCTTAAAGCCCATGGCGTGCGCCAATCTGCCGTATTATATCACCTCTCCCGTCCTGACGAAGCTATTGGAAAGTAAGTGCTTTGACGCGATCACGGTCATGGTGCAGAAGGAGGTCGCGCAGCGTATCTGCGCCAAGCCGGGCAGTGCGGACTATTCCGCTTTTACGGTGCTGTGCAACTATCATGCCCGGCCGGAGCTGCTGTTTGATGTACCGGCGAGCTGCTTTATGCCGCAGCCGAAGGTGACGAGTGCCGTTGTGTGTCTGCGGACGCGCACTGCGCCGCCGGCGGAGATCACGGACGAAGCACTGTTCTTCCGCACGGTACGCGCCGCCTTTGCCATGCGCCGCAAGACCCTGCTTAACGGACTATCCGCAGGCTTCGGTGAGCTTGGCAAGGCGCAGATCTCAGCACTTTTGGAACAGTGTGGCATCGTACCGACGGTGCGCGGAGAAACACTGGGGATTCCGGAGTTTGCACGCATTGCGAACGAGATTGCCGCACAGCGGGGATAGGAGCGGACGGATGTACCGGGCAATACTGATCGACTTAGACGATACCATATTGGATTTCGGTGCAGCGGAGCATGTCGCCATTGCAAAGACCTTTCGGGACATCGGCTTGGAGCCGACTGCAGAGCTGCTTCGCCGCTACAGCGAGATCAACCTCTCCCAGTGGGAGGCATTTGAGCGCGGTGAGATCACGCGCGATACTGTGCTGATTCGCCGCTTTGAGCTGCTGTTCCAAGAACTCGGACTTCCGATGGAGGCTCAGCCCGTGGAGGACATCTACCGCGGCTATCTCGGTATCGGGCACTATTTTGTGGACGGTGCGGTGGAGCTTTTGGAGTATCTTGCGCCGAGGTATGATCTGTATATCGCATCCAACGGCGTTGCGGCAACGCAGTATTCCCGTCTGGAGAGCGCACAGATCAGCCATTTTTTCAAGGATATTTTCATATCCGAGGTGACGGGACACCACAAGCCGGAGAAGGCGTATTTCGACTACTGTTTTGCGCACATTCCGAACTTCTCGCGCGACACGACACTGATGATCGGCGACAGCCTGACCAGTGACATCCTCGGCGGTAAAAATGCAGGCGTTGCGACTTGCTGGTTCAACCGTGACCGCCGTCCCGGCAGAGCGGATATTGTGCCGGATTATGAGGTAAAATGTCTGGAAGAGCTGAAAGGACTACTCTGACGCGGAAAAATAAAAAAAAGCAAAAAATTTGCTTGACTTTTGCATGAAACTGCATATAATTATATTTGCGTTTCGGCGCATGGCAAATAGCGGGTTTGTGTAATGGTAGCACACCGGACTCTGACTCCGTTTGTGAGGGTTCGAATCCTTCACCCGCTGCCAAGAAGACAGCCACCCCAACCGGGGCGGCTGTTTTCTTAATTATATGAGCGGGTGAAGGATTCGAAAGATCAAATCCGACAGTCCGGTGGACTGTCGGGGCAACCAGTTCAAAAACTGGTTGCAACCGATGTTTGCGCAAGGCACAAACGCAGACGAAACGATTTCACCCGCTGCCAAGAAGACAGCCACCCCAACCGGGGCGGCTGTTTTCTTAATTATATGAGCGGGTGAAGGATTCGAAGATGTATTATTCTTTCTTTATTTTCTTTATTTTTCAGTTTTCATTCTTCATTTTGTGACAGGATTTTCTAAGTGAAGAATGAAGATTTAAAAATGAACCGTGAAAAAGAAGATTGCAGGTTATCCCAAATACTTCTTATCCGCTTCCTCCAATGGAAACAGGAACTGTGTGCCGTTTTTCCAGCGGCTTTCATGGTAGCGGTCCGGTCCGTCCAGCTCGGTAAAATCCCGAAAAATACAAGGAGGCACAAAGGCGCGTCCGACGGTTTCGGCAAAGGGATATGTCTGTTTCAGAGAAAAAATATGTTCGCGGGAACGCCATTTGCGCACGAGGTCGTAAAAGACGCCATCCGTGCCGACAACGCGCACAAAGCGGTAATCCGGGCACAGCGTAATAGTATCAAAGTTCGGAATTTCAGCCATTTGCGACCCTCCTTACAGATAAATCCATTTTACTATAAGCTCCATTGGCTTGTCAACCGCACGGGAAAATGACCGTTTACTTTTTCGCTTTTTCCTGCTAAAATAGCAGCGATAGAAAAAGTATGCGAAGTGAAACAAGCACAAGGAATATACGGGGGGAACAGAGTATGGAAATCGTATGTCTGGATATGGAGGGCGTTGTTGTTCCGGAGATTTGGATCGCGTTTGCAAAGGAAAGCGGAATACCGGAGCTCACGCGCACGACACGTGATGAGCCGGATTATGATAAGCTGATGCGCTGGCGTCTGGGTGTGCTGAAGGAACACGGTCTCGGTCTGCCGCAAATTCAGGAGACGATCGCAAAAATCGATCCGCTGCCCGGTGCAAGAGAATTTTTGGACGAGCTGCGCACGCTGACGCAGGTGGTCATCCTCAGCGACACCTTCACGCAGTTTGCCATGCCGCTGATGAAGAAGCTCGGCTGGCCGACCCTGCTGTGCAACACGCTGGAGGTCGCACCCGACGGTGAGATCACGGGCTTTAAGATGCGTATCCATGATTCCAAGCTCAGCACCGTCCGCGCCTTGCAGTCTGTCGGCTTTGATACGATCGCGGCGGGCGACAGCTATAACGATCTGGACATGATCCTCGCGGGCAAGGCGGGCTTTCTGTTCCGCAGTACCGAGGAGATCAAGGCGGACTATCCGCAGCTGCCCGCCTATGAGAGCTATGACGATCTGCTCCGCGCGATCAAGGCGCAGTTGACCTGAAATAATACCGACAGGAGAGCACATTATGCTGAAAGAACAGAAACTTCTCATCGGCAAGGGTGAAAATGAGGCATTCATCGTCCCGAAGATGGCAAACCGTCACGGACTGATCTGCGGTGCGACCGGCACCGGCAAGACCGTCACGCTCAAGGTGATGGCGGAGTCCTTCTCCGAGTTAGGTGTCCCGGTATTTCTTGCGGACATCAAGGGCGACATCGCAGGCTGTGTCAAGGCGGGAGAGAAGAACGAGAATATTACCGGGCGGTTGGATAAGCTGGGCATCGCCGATGCCGATTTCCCGGTGAAGAGCTTCCCGGTGCGTTTCTGGGATGTATTCGGCGTGTCCGGTCATCCGGTGCGCACCACCGTCAGCGAGATGGGTGCGACTCTGCTTTCCCGTCTTTTAGGGCTGAAGGATGTGCAGGCCGGTGTGCTGTCCATCGTCTTCCGCGTTGCGGATGACAAGGGCTGGCTTTTGATCGACCTGAAGGATCTGCGCTCCATGGTGGCATATGTTGCCGACCATGCCGCAGAGCTTCTCAACGAGTACGGCATGATCTCCCGGCAGTCCTGCGGCGCGATTCAGAGAGCCCTATTGCAGTTGGAGGATGCCGGAGGCACGCTGTTTTTCGGTGAGCCGGATATTCAGATCTCCGACTGGATGCAGTGCGACGAGTCCGGCAGGGGCTACCTGAACATTTTCCACTGTGAAAAGCTCTATCAGTCGCCGCTGCTCTATTCCACCTTTATGCTCTGGCTGCTTGCGGAGCTGTTTGAGCAGCTTCCCGAGGCAGGTGACCTTGAAAAGCCGAAGCTGGTCTTTTTCTTCGACGAGGCGCACTTGCTGTTCAAGGATGCACCGAAGGCACTGACGGATAAGGTCGAGCAGATGGTCAAGCTGATCCGCTCCAAGGGTGTCGGTGTGTACTTCATCACGCAGCAGCCGTCCGATATTCCCAATGCCGTCCTGTCGCAGCTGAGTAACCGCGTGCAGCACGCCCTGCGTGCGTATACGCCGCTGGAGCAAAAGGCGATCAAGGCGGCGGCACAGTCCTTCCGCGCCAATCCCGCGTTCGATACCGAGACGGCGATCACCGAGCTGGCAACGGGCGAGGCACTGGTCAGCTTTTTGGACGAAAAGGGCATTCCCTGCGTTGTGGAGCGGGCAACGATCCTGCCGCCGCAGTCTGCCATGGGTGCGATCGACGAAGACCGCCGCAAGGCGGAAATCCAGGCAGACGACCTGTACGGCAAGTATGAAGCTGCGGTAGATAACGAATCCGCCTACGAGATCATCACCGCCGCCAATGC
>PITX01000072.1 GCA_017577345.1 Clostridiales bacterium | reverse complement strand
GTTCTGGGCATCATTGCGGTGCTTCTGATCGCGGCGGCAGTGGTGTTCTTCTTCCGTCCGGCGGAGCCGCTGACTCCCTATGAGACGGTTGCGAAAACCTTCGTCGAAACCTACTTCCGTAACGACCTTCCGACCATGGAAACGCTGGTGCAGTACGACCTGTACAGCTACATGGAGGATGAGCTGGATACCGGCAAGGCGGGTACCTGCTCCGCTACGGTGGTAAAAACCGAGCTGTGCACAGAGGATCGGATCCTGGACATTGAAATGTCTCTGAGCTTCATGGGCGGATTTGATACGGTCACCGAGGCATATACCGTTACAGTAGACTATCAGGCAGTCGTGGACGGCACGGAGCGAAACAGCAGCAACGAGATCACGGTCGGGAAGATCGGCGAAAGCTGGACTGTGGTATCCTACCGCCCGTTTGAAGCAGAGTAAGGAGGCAGAAAGAACATGAATTGCAAGCATTGCGGAAAAGAACTGGAAGAAGGTTTGACCTTCTGCCTGTACTGCGGTGAGCCGCAGGAGGAGGGAGCGGTACGGCCTGTCCCCGCGCGGAAAAAGAAAAAATCTGCCGCAGGTCCCATCCTGATCGTCCTTGCTTTTGCGGCGATCGTCGGACTGGCACTGTGGCTGTTCGTATTCAGCGGTCATGAGACGGAAAGCCTGCCGGTCGTCATTGTTGACGAGGGCGCGTATGAGACAATGGCAAAGGAATTTGCACAGGCTGTTCTGCTCGGCGATCTGGAGACCATCGGTAAGGATGTTCATCCGCAGATGAAAGAGCCGCTGCTTGACCTGTTCGGCAGTGCGGACTTTGTCTTTGAAAGCTGCACGATCGGTTCCTCCGAGGTCACCAAGCTGCGCCGCAGCGAGGAACGCGCCTATGAGAGCGGTCTGTATGAAGACTACGGCATGGAGGCAACGATCGACGATGCCTATGAGGTCATTTTGGAGTTTGAGGCGATGTATCACGGAAAGTCTTATGCCGGCGAAATGACGGTGCTGGTCGCGGATATGGACGGCGGACGCTATGTCATCCAGTCTGTCCTGTCTGATATGGAGCTTGCCTTCTACGAGGACAACTATGATCAGGGCGATTACTACTTCGACACCCATACGGAAGAATAAAAACAGCATATCCCTCAATCGGGCGGTCTGACGCCTGCCGAGAAAAAACATTTAAGGAGAATGTGACATGGAAAACGAAAACGGAATGCCCATCCCCGAGAAGGAACAGCAGATCGCACAGCAGATGCCGCAATATCAGCCGCCTGTGCAGCCGCAGTACCAGCAGCCGATACAGCCGCAGTATCAGCCGCCGGTACAGCCACAGTATCAGCAGTACGCACAGCAGTATCCGCAGCAGCCGCAGTATCCGCAGTACGCACAGCAGTATCCGCAGCAGCCGCAGTATCCGCAGCAGCCGCAGTATCCGCAGTATGCACCCCAGCCGCAGCAGCCGAAGAAAAAGGTTGCCGCATGGAAGATCATCGTCCCCATCGTCGCAGGCGTTCTGGTGCTTGCCATCTTAGCAGGTGTGTATTTCCTCTTCCTGCGTGCAAAGCCGGCGGAGTCGATCGCACTGAATGAAACCGAGCTGTATATGAGCACGGGCAATGTGCATTCGCTTTGCTACGCCGTCACGCCGCCCGATGCCGATGGGTTTACATGCTCCTGGACTTCCAGTGACCCCACAGTAGCAACGGTCGATAACGGCGATATCACTGCCGTTGGTGCCGGTGAATGCATCATCACACTGACAACAGACAACGGCTTGTCTGCCACCTGTACGGTTACTGTCGAAGAACCTTTTGTTTTGGAAAATATGCAAATTACGGGCTATTGGGAATTTGACGGGGCCTATGTTGACGACGAATATATCGATGTTGACGAAGCCGATATCACGATGAATGTCTACACGGACGGCACCGGCGCGGTCAACTTTGAGGACGGAGATTGCAACGAATTCACATGGGCGTATTCCTACGCCGAAGACGGAATGACCTATTACGATGTCCTGATGGACGACGGCACGGCGTGCGAATTCCAGTATTACAGCGATCCCGAGGGGGAATACTACGGCGATCTGACGCTGTATGTTGACTACGAGAACATGATTTTCTTTACGAACTGACACGGAGGCAAGCCAATGATTTGCAGGCAATGCGGCAGCGAATGTGCCGGGTCGTCGCTCTATTGCGGCACCTGCGGCGCACCGCTGACGGAGTCTGCCGTACCGGAGCCGAATACGGAGCAATCCGGAACCGCAGAGACACCGAAGAAAACTAAACAGAGAAAAAGACTGTCTCCTGCGCAGTGGATTGCGATCGGTGCGGCGGTGCTTGTGCTTGCCGTTGTTTTGTATCTGATTTTGCGCGGAACGCCTGCAGAGGCGATCCGGCTGACGAGCAGCGAAATGTCGGTCAAGGTGGGGACGACCTGCCATATGACCTACAAGCTCACGCCGGAGGACTCGGACGATGAGCTGACATGGACCAGCAGCGACGAGCGCGTTGCCACGGTACAGGACGGTCTTCTGACCGCGATTTCCGAGGGTGACTGTGTGATCACGGCGGTGACGGACAGCGGCTGCAAGGATCTATGCTATCTGCGCGTTCAGCCGCCGCTTCAGCCGCAGGAAAAGGAGGCGACCGGCTACCGCCGTCTCTACGCTTCGACGCAGGACGGCAAGGTGACCTACCACTACGGCACGGACTATACGCTGTCGCTCTACAGCGATCTGACCGGGCATCTTTACTGCCCGGACGGCGCATGGAAGCTGACCTGGTCGTATTCCTGCACAAAGGAGCCGCATTATTATTTTGACGCGGAGTTGGCGGACGGCACAAAGGCGACGATCACCTTCGATGCCGATACCGGTCATTCGATGCACGGTGTCGTGTCGATTTTACTTGAAAACGGCACACTTTGGACATTCAAATAAAAGGGGCTGTAAAAACAGTCCCTTTTATTCTTGCACATCCTCCGGACGCGGTGACGGACGGATGTGACTTTCGGCGCGGTTTCCGCAGTCGTGTCCATGGATGACCGGCAGCTTGGGGTCATGCAGATCGGAATAACGCTCCGGCTTTTTCGGATGTTCCATAAAAATAACCCTCCCGACTTTTTTAGTATGGTCGGGAGGGTTATTTTTATGTATTTCTAATAGCGCAGGAAGCGGCGCAGACGCTGTTCTGCCCGATGCAGAGTGCGGCAGACGGTGGAGCGGCTCACGCCACGCTCGGCGGCGATCTGTGCCTGTGTTTTGCCGCCGTAGTAGACCGCCAGCAGCACCTCGCGCTGCAAGACCGTCAGCTCGTCGCTGATCACGCGCTGCATCCGCCGCAGCTGCACCTGCCGCGGCAGACGCAAATCGGAATAATCAGAGGGTATATTTTTCATTGCGCCAAAAGTCCCTTTCATAATAATGTGCTGTCAGCTCCGCCAGCTCTCGGCATTGCGTCATGATCCCCGACAGGAGCGCGATCTCGTGGCGCAGAGCGGCACGCCGCTGCGCATCCTCGGTTTCTTTCAGCTCCAGCCGCAGACGCCGCAGCTTTTCGCGCAGAGGGGCGACTGCCAGACGGTAGCCCTCGGAAAGCTCATACAGCCTCATACGATGACTTCCAGAGCTGTCCGAAAGAAGTCGCGTGCGTAAGCAGTCAGGCAGTCGGGACAGATGCACAGCCCGTTGAGGCGGTAGCAAGCGTCTCCGGCGTAGAGCTCCGTGCCGCAGATATCACACCAGCACACGGTTTTTGACCTGGTCAACCGGATTCACCTCCTGTTGGGATTCAGCTTATCCAAGCGAGGCAAATCACGACCGCAAAAACCATTATTAAGGAGAGAAAACATGAAACAACGAAACAATATTGCAAATATTTATTTCCAATTATTTCCTATTTCTACACAGAGAGTGTACTACACAATTCGTGTGATGTCAAGCATTTTTTTCGAAAGTGCAGTTTATTACAAATTGTGCGCTGCCGAAATGATAGGGTGAAGAGAGAACGAATGAGGAGGGAAACGGATGCTGGGGGCGAGAATTGCGCTTTTGCGTCGACAGGCAGGACTGTCACAGCGCGCACTGGCGGCGGCGTTGAAGGTCAGCCCGAGCGCGGTGGGGATGTATGAGCAGGAGCGGCGTATCCCGTCGACCGCGCTGTTGGTCGAAATGGCGCGGCTGTTCGGCGTATCGACGGATTTTTTGCTGACAGGTCGCGCAAAGGCGGCGGATGCACCGTGCCTGAACGCCCTGACGGAGCGCTTTCGCAGACCGCTGCGCACGGAGGCGGGACAACCCCTGCCTTTCGAGGATGCGTCACTCCTCCTAAACGCCGTTCTGACCGCAGGGGAGTTGACGGACAGAAAAAAATCGGCTATCATGGAGAAAATCGGGGGTGAAGCCATGACAGACGAGGAATATATGCGCGAGGCACTCCAATTGGCGCGGGAGGCGGCTGCAGAGGGCGAGGTGCCGGTGGGCTGTGTGATCACGGACGGCGAAAAAATCGTCGGGCGCGGCAGGAATCGGCGCGAAAGTGCAAAAAATGCCCTTTGCCATGCGGAGCTGGAGGCAATTGACGAGGCGTGCAAGACGCTGGGCGGCTGGCGGCTGTGGCAGTGTACGATGTATGTCACGCTGGAGCCGTGTCCGATGTGCGCCGGGGCGGTCATCAATGCGCGGATAAAGCGAGTGGTTTACGGCGCGGCGGACAGCAAGGCAGGCTCCTGCGGGACACTGACAAATCTGTTTGACTTGCCGTATAATCACCGCCCGGAGATCACACGCGGGGTCTTGGAGGAGGAATGCAGCGCGGTTTTGCAGGCATTTTTCCGCGAGCTTCGTGCCAATCCGACAGTCAAAACATGGAGAAAACCGAATACATGAAGCTGCGATGAATTGCAGGCAAAAAAATACATAAGCTATGCCGGAGATCACGAAGGACGCGCGTCTTTCGGGAAAAGGAGAGACTCGGCTGGCGCACTGCGGCGGTCGGGGCAGCGGTATGGTATGGCAAGTGTGACCCTGAAAAACATCAGAAAGATCTATCCGAACACCGAAAAGCGGAAAAAGTCAAAGGATGCATCGGAACGGCCTGCAAATTTGCAGATCACGGACGAAGGCGTTGTCGCAGTGCAGGAATTCAATCTGGAGATCGCCGACCGTGAATTTGTGGTACTGGTCGGACCGAGCGGCTGCGGAAAATCCACGACGCTTCGCATGGTGGCAGGACTGGAGGAGATCTCCGCAGGGGAGCTGTACATCGGTGACCGGCTGGTCAATGATGTCGCGCCGAAAAACCGTGATATTGCCATGGTGTTTCAGAGCTACGCGCTTTATCCGCATATGACGGTGTATGAGAATATGGCGTTTTCTCTGAAAATGCAGAAACGACCGAAGAACGAAATCGACCGTAAGGTGCGCGAGGCGGCGGAGATTTTGGGGATCACGGACTATCTCAGACGGAAGCCGAAGGCACTGTCCGGCGGCCAGCGGCAGCGCGTTGCCATCGGACGGGCGATCGTACGCGATCCGCAGGTGCTTCTGATGGACGAGCCGCTGTCCAATCTGGACGCGAAAATGCGCAATCAGATGCGGGCGGAGCTGATCAAACTGCGTTCGCGCATCAACACCACATTCCTCTATGTAACACACGATCAGACCGAGGCAATGACACTGGGTGACCGTATCGTCGTCATGCGCGACGGCTTCATTCAGCAGATCGGCACACCGCAGGAGGTCTTCCGCCATCCGAAAAACCTCTTTGTAGCGGGCTTTATCGGCGTGCCGCAGATGAATTTCTTTGAAAACGCAGAGTTGAAAATAATCAACGGAAGCTATTGCGTGCAGGTTCTCGGACGCACGGTAACGCTTTCACGGGAACAGCAGGATGCGCTGCATCAAATGAAACAGCCGGAAACACAGATCGTACTGGGTATCCGACCGGAGCACCTGCGTCTGACGCAGGACGGCATTGCCGCGCAGATCGAGGTATCCGAGAGGATGGGCAGCGAGATGCACCTGCACATGACGGCGGGAGACAGCCGCGTCACGGCGGTCATTCCCACAACGGGCATGGAAACAGAGATATTGGGCGGCGGTAAAACGGTCTGCATCGACCTTGACCCTGCCCTGTGCCACCTGTTCTACCGCGAAAGCGGAGAAAATATTCTGCAATAAACGCAGAGGAGCAACGCGCTCCTCTGCGTTTTTGCATAAACAGGCAAAATCGGGAGATGAATAAAAGGAAAAGAACAGGAAGTACGGGAGGACGCTATGAAAAAAGCGATTGCGCTGCTGTTGATTTTGGTTTTGACTGCGAGCCTGTGCACAGGCTGTGCAGGCAGGGACGAGGGCTCGGTGTACTATCTGAATTTCAAACCCGAGGCGGATATGGCATGGCAGGCGCTTGCCAAGACCTATACCGACCAGACCGGGGTGGAGGTCAAGGTCGTCACGGCGGCATCCGGTTCGTACAGCAACACGCTGACTGCCGAAATGGGCAAAAGCGATGCGCCGACGCTGTTCCAGTGCGGCAACGAGGCGGACCTGGAGGAGTGGCAGGCGTACTGTCTGCCGCTGGATGATACGGATTTTCTGAAGGAAATGACCACGGAGGACTTCAATCTCAAGGGTGAGGACGGCAAGACCTACTGTGCAGGCTACTGCTATGAGGCGTACGGCATCATCGTCAACGATGCCCTCCTGCGCAAGGCGGATCACAGTGCAGACG
>PITX01000071.1 GCA_017577345.1 Clostridiales bacterium | reverse complement strand
GGATAGAACCGGTGCGCAATGTTGTGGAAATCACCTAGGCTGACTTTACCCCAAAGGGCAGATAAAGGATTGCAGTGCGGACTAAGTGGCAATCGGGTATCGGATGCGGCGACGCTCCGACGAGACTTTAATCGGAAACGACCTTCCGGCAACGGACGGCAGTCGAAGGGGAAATCCAACCCGACCTAAGCCGCAAGATTTACTTTATCTGCTGCCACCACTCCTTTTTCCTGGAGGGAATATTTTGCATACCAATGAACCGGAGCCCCGAAGTAAGGGGCAGAAAAAGAAAATCAAGAAGCAGGGTAATTTTCGTTGGATCATCACGATTTTTTTCGTGACGATCGTTGTTTCCTCGGCAATTTCCTACCTTTCCTCCGTGATCATGGAGGGCGCAGGTCTTGTCGAGGCATTTATTGTCTTATTGCTGATCGTACTGCTTGGTATCCTCTTTGATATCATCGGCGTTGCAGTCATGTCGGCAAACGAAAAACCGTTTCATTCCATGGCAGCCAAAAAAGTCCCGGGTGCGGCAGAGGCACTGTCGCTTCTGCGCAATGCAGAGAAGGTTTCCAGCTTCTGCAATGATGTCGTTGGCGATATCTGCGGCGTTGTGTCCGGCTCTGCTTCTGCGATCATCGCGGTGATGGCACTGCGGAACTTCAATTCCGATGCCGTGAAGCAGCTCATCATGTCTGCCCTTGTTGCAGGCGTGACGATCGCGGGGAAAGCATTTGGCAAGAATATTGCCATGAGCAGATCCACGCGGATCGTTCATTTCGTTTCTAAACCGATTTACTATATAAAGTCACTCTTCCATATCGGAAAGAACAGGAAGCAGAAGTGACGGATTGACGGGTCGTGTAAGCTTGAATTTGCTGAATCAAATCAATTCCAGAGAGGATCTCTGTGCGCTGAATACACAGCAGCTGCAGCAGCTTTGTGAGGAGCTGCGGCAGTTTTTGGTGCAGAATGTCGCAAAGAGCGGCGGCCATCTTGCCTCCAATCTCGGTGTCGTCGAGCTGACGGTCGCGATCGAGCGCGTGTTCGATACCTCAAAGGATCGACTGCTGTTTGATGTCGGACACCAGTCCTATGTACATAAAATTCTGACCGGACGCAGGGATGCTTTTGCTTCCTTGCGTACCTTCGGCGGCATTTCCGGCTTTCCGAAGCCTGCCGAAAGTCCGTGTGACGCATTTGTTGCCGGACATGCTTCATCGTCTGTCTCTACGGCACTCGGCATGGCACGCGCAAGAACGCTCCGGAAGCAGGACTATCATGTGATTGCCCTGATGGGAGATGGTGCCATGACCGGCGGTCTTGCCTACGAGGGCTTGAATGATGCGGGAGAGAGCAACGAGCCGCTGATCGTTATTCTGAACGACAACGGCATGTCGATCACGCCGAATGTCGGCGGTATATCGAAGCATCTTTCTGTTATCCGTACCCGACCCGGCTATTTCCGCCTTAAAAAAATATATCGCAATGTTACGAACGCGCTTCCCGGTGGTAAGGCAGTCTATCGCCTTTCACATCGCCTGAAGGAGCGTTGGAAACGGATGCTCCTCGGCTCCACCTTTTTCGAGGAAATGGGCTTTGAATACTACGGTCCCGTTGACGGACATAATCTGGAGCGGCTGGAATATATGCTGCAGCTTGCAAAGAGCTGTCAGAAGCCTGTCCTGCTCCATGTGCTGACGAATAAGGGTAAGGGATATGCGCCTGCGGAGGAAAATCCGGATGTATTCCACGGGATCGCCAGTTTTGATCCCGTGAGCGGAAAAACACCTGCCTGCTCGCATGAGCCGACCTTCTCCGATACCTTCGGAAAGGCATTGTGCCGTCTTGCGCAGGAGAATGACAGAGTTTGCGCGATCACTGCAGCCATGGTGAGCGGTACGGGTCTGAAAGAGTTTTCGTCCCGTTACCCGGAACGCTGCTTTGATGTCGGCATCGCCGAGGGTCACGCGGTTGCCATGGCGGGCGGATTAGCCAAGCAGGGAATGATCCCTGTTGTCGCAGTATATTCCACCTTTCTGCAGCGGGCGTATGATATGCTGCTTCAGGATGTATCCATGCAGAACCTGCATGTGGTCTTTGCCGTTGATCGCGCCGGGTTGGTCGGCGAGGACGGCGAAACGCATCAGGGGATATTTGATATCAATTTCCTGCGCTCTGTGCCGAAAATGCAAATTCTTTGCCCTGCCAATCAGACAGAGCTGGAAAATATGCTCCGTCAGGCTGTTCTTGAAATGGACGGACCTGTTGCCGTAAGGTATCCGCGTGGCTGTGACGGCGCATGGACGAAGGCGGCGGAGCATCCGATCCTGCGTGAGGGGAAGGATATCACACTGGTCGGTTACGGCAGACTGATCAATGAAATTCTGGATGCCGCAGAGCTGCTGCAGGCAGAAGGAATTTCTGCTGAGGTGATCAAGCTGCCTTCTGTAAAGCCGATCGACATGGCGACGATCGCCGCGTCTGTCCGCAAGACGGGTCATCTGCTGATTGCAGAGGAAGCTGTCTGCATCGGATGTGCCGGCAAGGAGATCGCCGCTTCTCTGCGGACGCAGAAGATTGCGGTTCCGACCGGACTGGTCAATATCGGCGATCGCTTTGTCCCGCACGGTTCCGTATCTGCTCTCTATGAAATGCTGGGGCTGGACGCGAAATCACTTACGGAAAAGGCACGGGAGGTATTCCATGAAGCATAAGGAACGGCTCGATGTGCTTCTGACCGAGAAGGGGCTGTGCGAAAGCCGCAGCCGTGCACAGGCACTGATCATGAGCGGTGAGGTCTATGTTAACGGACAGAAATGCGACAAGGCAGGCACTGCGATTGAAGAAGATGCGCTCCTTGAGGTACGAGGAAGCGTCTGCCCCTATGTCAGCCGCGGCGGCTTGAAGCTGGAAAAGGCACTGCGTGATTTCGGTGTTGACCCGACAGGCTTCGTTTGCAGCGACTCCGGTGCATCGACCGGCGGCTTTACCGACTGTCTGCTGCAAAAGGGTGCAAAAAAGGTGTTCGCCATTGATGTCGGCTACGGACAGCTTGCGTGGAGCATCCGCACGGATGAACGGGTGGTCTGCATGGAGCGGACGAATATCCGCTATGTCAAGCCGGAGGATCTGGGAGAGCCGTTGGATCTGTCTGTTGTGGATGTATCCTTTATCTCTCTGAAAATTGTTCTTCCCGCGATCAAGGCGTTGTTGAAACCGACCGGACAGATCCTTTGCCTGATCAAGCCGCAGTTCGAGGCCGGCAAGGACAAGGTCGGCAAGAAGGGCGTTGTCCGTGACTCTGCCGTGCACGAGGAGGTACTGCAGAACTTCCTTGCGTTGGCAAAAGAACTGAATCTGACGGTCAGAAATCTGACATTTTCTCCCGTGAAGGGACCGGAAGGAAATATTGAATTTTTGGGGCATCTTTCCATGCTCCCCGATGGCGCGATCGAGCCGGATGTGAAGGCGTTGGTCGCCGCCGCCCATGAAACATTATGAAAAAAGTTGTAATGACCCCGAACCCGTATCGGGACAGATATTTTAAATATGCCAACATGGCGGAATCCGTCCTGCGTGAGGCGGGGATAGAAACGCGCATCTGTCTGGCGTTCGATGTGGATAAGACTTTTGAGCTGCCGGAGGATGTGGTGCTGCACGATCTGACGGAGGAACTAAAGGATGCCGATTTGCTCATTTGCTTCGGCGGTGACGGCACGATTTTGCACGCATCTAAGGCGGCAACGCGTGCCGGAGTGCCGATTTTGGGCGTTAACATCGGCACGATGGGCTTCATGGCAGAGCTGGAAAGCAGTGAACTCAAGGCACTCAGCCGCCTTGCAACCGGCGACTACAGCATCGAAGAGCGCATGATGCTACATGTAAAGGCAGAGCATGAGGGACAGGTCGTCTTAGAGGAAGATGCGCTGAATGATGCGGTGATCACAAAGGGTGCGGTTGCCAGAATCATTCAGATGGCGGTAAGCTGTGACGATGTGGAAATCATGTCCTTTGGCGGAGACGGTGTGATTATTTGTACGCCGACCGGTTCCACGGCGTATTCTATGTCCGCAGGCGGCCCAATCGTCGAGCCAACGGCACAGAACATTATTATTACGCCGATTTGTGCGCACGATATGCGCACGAAGACGGTCGTCACCTCCGCTCAGCGGGTGATTACGGTCGAAATCGGCAGAATCGGACGCAAAAATGCATTCCTTTCCGTCGATGGCGGCAGAGCACTGCGTCTGAATACCGGCGACAAGGTGACGATTACCCGCTCTCCCGATACGACAAAGCTGATACATCTGAGCGAAAAGAGCTTCTTTGAAATTGTGAAAAATAAGTTTAAGTAGGTGTGGATATGAAAGCAAATCGCCAGAAAAGAATTTTGGAGCTGATTGCGGAAAAGAGCATTGAAACGCAGGAACAGCTATTGCAGGAGCTGCGTGATTGCGGCTATCAGAGCACGCAGGCAACGGTTTCCCGTGATATTAAAGAGCTACGTATTATCAAAACGCTTGACGGTCTTGGCGGCTACCGCTACAGTGCGCCGCATAAGAATGAAAGCGACAAGTTTGACGAGAGATTTCGCGTGATCTTCCGCGAATGTGTGACAAATCTCGACTATGCACAGAATCTTGTCGTCGTAAAGACGATGCCCGGACTTGGTGCCGCCGCAGGTGCCAATATAGATGCGCTGCAGATGCCGACTGTCATCGGAACGCTTTCCGGCGATGACACGACACTGGTTATCATGCGTGATACGGAATGTGCCATGGATTTCTGCGAGGAAATCCGGAAAATGCTTGACTAAAAGGGGAATGTCCCATGCTCCGTCTGCTTCATATCGAGAATATTGCTGTCATTGAGCGGGCGGATATCCTGTTTGAGGACGGCTTTCATGTCATGACCGGTGAGACCGGTGCAGGAAAATCCATCGTGATTGACGCGATCTCTGTGATCTTAGGCGAACGCGCTTATCGCGATATGATCCGTACCGGTATGGAAAAGGCCTCCGTTCGCGCCGTTTTTGACCGCGTGCCGGAGCTTCCGTGGTTTGCGGAGAACGAAATTCCCTATGAGGATGAGATCACCGTACAGCGGGAAATCTTCTCAGACGGGAAAAACATCTGCCGCGTCAACGGTTTGCCGATTTCCGTCGGCGTTCTTAAAAAGCTTGGCTTGCAGTTGATCAATATCCACGGTCAGCACGATTCAACGGCTCTGTTTGATGAAAACTATCATCTGTCTTTTCTGGACGGCTATGCCTGCAATGATGATCTGCTTGCAGACTATGCACAGAAATACCAGACCGTGCAGGCACTGAAGCGGGAGATCGACCGCCTTGCCATGGACGAAGGCGAAAAGCTCCGCCGTATGGAGACGCTGAAATATCAGATCGACGAGATCAACCGTGCGGAGCTGAAGGTCGGTGAGGATGAGGCACTGGAAAGCCGCCGGAAGCTGGCGCAGAACGCGGAAAAGCTCTCGGACGGCCTGCGTGATGCCGCGCTTGGCTTGGACGGCGACGATGAGACCGAGGGTGCGACAGCGATGCTTGCACAGGCAGAGCGCGCACTCGCAAAAATCTCCAAATACGATGATGCTCTGGCGCAGCTTCACGAGACGGTGGCAGACCTCATGTATCAGGCGCAGGATGCTGCCGAGCAGCTTAGGGACAAAATTTATTCCTTATCCTATTCCGCCGACGAGCTGGAGCAGATCGAAGAGCGTCTGGATACCATTTCCCGTCTGCGCCGCAAGTACGGCGCGACCTGTGAGAATATTCTGGAGTATCTGGAGCGGGCAAAGGCGGACCTTGACGAGATCGAGTTTGCCGATGAGCGGATGGAACAGCTTGGAAGCAAGCTGAAGGCTGCGGAAAAGGCGGCGTGGGAAGCGGCAGAGGCACTTCGTGCCGCGAGAAAACAGGCTTCTGTCGGTCTGACGGAGCGTATGATGAAAGAACTGTCCGATCTGGACATGAAAAATGTCCGTTTCTCCTGCGAATTTACGGAAACGGAGCTATGTCCCATCGGTGCAGATGCCGTGGCATTTTATATGTCCGCCAATCTCGGAGAGGCGTTGAAGCCGCTCAATAAGGTCGCATCCGGAGGCGAGCTTGCAAGGATCATGCTGGCACTCAAGAATGTACTTGCGGAGCGCGATCATGTGCCGACGCTGATTTTTGACGAAGTGGACACGGGTGTTTCCGGTCGTGCGGCACAACATGTCGCGGAAAAGCTCAAATCTGTTTCCAAAAACAAGCAGGTGCTCTGCGTGACCCATCTTCCCCAGCTTGCGGCACTGGCGGACACGCATTTTCTGATCGAAAAATCCGAGCATGACGGCAGGACCTTTACCGCCGTCACACCGCTGGATTTTGAAGGCAGGAAGCACGAGCTTGCCCGCATCATCGGCGGCACGAATATCACCGAAACGACCCTGCAAAGTGCGGCGGAAATGCTGAAGCTGTAATTTTGCTTGACTTTCCTGTCAGAATTTGATAGGATAGCATAAACGCAGTGATGGGAAGAAGTACACGCAATTTTCACGCGCAGAGAGCCGGAGGTCGGTGTAAGTCGGCAGGGAAATGCGGAGAATTACATCCCGGAGCGGTCTGCCTGAAATATGCAGTAGGGCAGGACGGATGCGCCCGTGAACGCGCAGGAGTCTCGCACTCCGTGAGGCAGAAGCTGTGAGGCGACTGCGAACCAGAGGTGGTACCGCGTAATTTACGCCCTCTGTC
>PITX01000070.1 GCA_017577345.1 Clostridiales bacterium | reverse complement strand
GCGCTCGCAAACGTCCTATCTTCCGAACTTTTTGACAGCCTGTCAGCGTGTCGAAAAGGGTTTTTCGACACGCTGAACAGATTAATGATCTGTTTATCGGTCTTCATTTTGTAGTTCACCTCTGCAAATCGTTAGTTTGTCACTTTTCTTTCCTGTAAATCGGGCCTTCTTCTCCGATCCTGCCGGTCAGTTCAAATCCCGATTTTTCAAGGACTCTCACGGACGCGGTATTTTCTCTTTCAACCTCGGCGGTCACGCAGTTTATACCATTTTGCTCCAAAGCCCATGCGGAAACGGCGGTCACCGCCTCCGACGCGTATCCGCGTCCGCGATATTCTTCGTCGGTGCCGTAGCCGATCTCGGTCGAGCCGGATTTGTTAATGCCCTTGAAGCACAACTCTCCTATATGGGTACCATCTTTCAATTCGATCATCCAAATGGCATACCACTCCCACTGATCGGGATGTACCAGACAGCCATTCAGCATTTCTGTGTAAGCCGCTTTCAGAACATCAATTGACTGCGCCGCAATGAATGTCTCCATCTGCTCTTTAGAAGCTGCATATATTTTCAAGCGATTTGTTTCTATCATACTTTTCCTCTTTTTTTACATCGGTGTTCCGACTTCGATCAGATTTCCGTCCGGATCATAAAAGCGTACCACACGCTGTCCCCAACTGTGCGTCATAGGCAGATTGACAAATTCCGTTTCTGGATAGAGCGTTTTCAGTTTTTCATAAAACGCATCCACATTTTCTTCCTCAAAATACAGCTCGCAGGCGTTGTTTTGCGGAATAATGTCCTTGCCTAAAAAAGTGCGCCAGTATTTTTCCTCCTGTAAAATAAGCCCGTCCGACAGAACCATATTGCCGTCGTGATCAGCAAGCGTTTTAAGACCGAAGAGGTCGTGATAATACTTCTCTGCTTTTTTGATATCTTTTACAACGATCAAAAAACCACATAATATCATATCCTGCCTTCTTTCTGATATTTTATCTGTGTAAACTGCTTTCCCATTTTTCTTTTGTCAGCCGTGTGATATGTTCGGTGCGGAGATCGTTCATCAATTTCCAATGAACATCTTTGTCCGTGTGGTGATAAGTAAATCCGCACTTTTCCTGACAGCGTTTCGATTTTTCATTGCCGTCAAAATAGCCACACCAAAGCGTTTCAAGATGTAAATCGGCAAATGCGTGGCGGATCAGTTCGCTTGTTGCTTCGGGAATCAGTTCCCGTCCCCAAAAGGGAACACCAATCCAGTAGCCGATCTCGCCTTCGTTTTCAGGGATGTCAAGATTACTGTTTTTGCCGATCATCAGACCGATGCTGCCGATGGCTTTATTATCGTCTTTCAAACAAACGGCATAAGTCTCCGGAACGGATAAAACAGTTTTGATGACCTCACGGCTGTTTTCAACGCTTGTATGGGGCGGCCATCCGGCAGCAGGACCGACGCGGTCGTCCTTCGCATATTCGTATAAACTTTCTGCATCCGCTTCATCCCACGGGCGGAGAATCAGTCTTTTCGTTTCAAGTATCATTGTTTTTCCTTATGCTCTCCACACATTTTTTACAATTTCCCGATCGGTCCCTTGATATAAACCGATTCCGGTAAAAATATTTTGAAACCCGCATTTTCTCATAACGGCAATGGATGCCTTGTTTTCGGCTAAGCATATCCCGTAAATTTCACGGATATTTGCTTGCCTTGCAATGACCGGAAGAAACGCCGTTACTGCTTCGGTGGCGTATCCGTTGCCGGTATACTTCTTTGCAATATGATAGCCGATTTCCCACTTACCATTTTCAATGGGGCACAGTTGAACATAACCAACATTGTCGTTTGTCTTTTTGACAATAATCGGATATACAAGCGGACCATCAAAAGTACCGTATTGTGAAATAAGAAACTTCAAGGTTTCTTCTGCTTCTGCTTTTGTTTCCCACACTTCATCCGGGACAAATCTTTTGTTATCTTCATCAACGGAATTTTCCTGAACGACCGGTGCCATATCCATTGTAAATTCAGTTATTACTAATCTTTCAGTTTCAATCAACATCTCTTCCCTTTCCGCTTTATTCGTCATCATCCTTCTCCTTTTTCTCAATACAGGAACCGATAACAAATCCTGCCAGCATTCCGAGCGTAAGCCCGATACCGATGTTGTTGCCGAGAGATGTGCCGATTGCCACGCCGAAGCACATTCCCAAGGCAAGTCCTTCGGAGCTGTAGTTTTCTTTCTTTTTGTGATCTTTTTTCTTTCGGGCACTTTGAGCGAAAAATATTGCAAGCAGCAGCCCTATACAAATCCACGGCAATGCCGCAGACAAAAAATCCATAACATCTCTCATGATTCTTTTTCTTCTGTTTTTAAGATTCGTTTACAAACGCTTTGACCTCGCATCCCTTACTCTCATAGTAAGAAAGCATTTCGGGGAGCTTTTTCAGGTCATAGCTTGTCACGCAGTCCGAGAAAACATGTACCGTATATCCCGCCTTCGTCATATTGAAGCAGGTGGATTTTACACACACAGTCGCATCCGCACCGGTGATATAGAACTCGGTAATATTGTTTTCTTTAATAAATGCTGCGAATGGCTCACTGGTCAGGGCGTTGCTTTTGGTCTTGACAAAAATATGATCCGAAACAACATTCAGCTCCGGTACAAGCTCTGCACCCTTGCTGTCGGGTTTGAATGTTCGGGTGCCCTCGGAAGTATTGTTGTGCTTGATATATACAATGTGCATATTGTCCGCCGCCGCCCATTCAATGGCGGCGTTGATGTTTTCGATAATATCTCTGTAATGCTTTGTGATGTCATTTTGTATGTCAATGACAACAAGTGCTTTGTTTTGCATTTGATTTTTATCCTTTCTTGTATATCTTAATGAAATGCTTCACAAATGCTTCAATCTGCCGCATGATTTCCGTTTCCTTTTCAGGTTCACGGTCGCAGTAATGAATGAGTGTTGTGACAGGAGCGGTAAAAGCCAGCGCAAGCATATCCGGATCATCTTTTTTCAGAATACCGTTTTCCATCATTTCCGCAAAGATTTTTTTGTAAATATCCTTCGTTCCCGTAAGGAAATGCAGAGTAGCAAAATGCCGCGCTCTTTCATCCCGGAACTGCTCTATAAGCAGTAGCTGTCTTGTCAGGATCACCCTTTTGTCGTGCATCGTAAAATCCAGCATTTGCATGGTCATGGTAAACAGTTCATCACAGGATTTCGGCGCAGGCGGCGTCTTCTCCGGCGAACCGAAGCGGTCGATATAATAGGCCTCCATTTGGTCAATGACGGCGTTCCAGATGTCCTCCTTGCTTTCATAATGCCTGTATAGTGCCGACTTGCTGAGTCCCATCCCTGCGGCAAGATTACGCAGATTGGTTCCCTTGTATCCGTTTTCGGCAAAGCTGACGAGCGCTGCATCAAGAATCTTTTTCTTTGTTGTGTTTGGCGGCAGGGATTTCTCCCTGCCGCCGTGTGCGTTCATCAGTTATGTGCTTTTCCATTACACTTTCTCCTTCTCGAAAACACGCAGTTTCTTGAAGAGGGCATCCTCTATCGGCTTATCCTCGTGAATATTCTCGTTTCGAGCAGTCATAAGGCACCCGAGTGTTAACTATTTGTGGTATTTTGTGCCTGCCTGAATGGTTTCCGCGCGGTAGAGCTGTTCCAGCGCCATCACGCGCATCAGATGATGCGGGAAGGTCATCGGTCCGAAGGAGAGGCGAAAATCCGCCCTGCGCTTGATTTCGGGGTCGATGCCGAACGAGGAACCGATCAGAAAACACGCCGCGCTTTTTCCCTCGTTTTTGATCGAGCGCAGCTTGTCCGCCAGTGCCTCCGAGGAAAGCTCTTTCCCCTCCGGCGTGAGGACACAGAACCATGCGCCCTTCGGGATTGCCGCGGCGATCAGCTCCGCCTCTTTGGCAAGTCCCGCTGTGATCTCCGATGCGCAGGGATTCTCCGGCAGACGCGTTTCCGGCAGCTCCAAAAGACTGAATTTGCAATACGCGCCGAGCCGCTTGGCATATTCCTCCACCGCTGCCAGATAGAATTTTTCTTTCAGTTTTCCGACCGTCAGCAGCGTGACAGAAAACATCCCGTATCTCTCCCTTTTTACCGCAGGAAGCCTTCTAAAATCTTCTGCTCGGCTTCCTCCGCGCTCAGTCCGAGCGTCATCAGCTTCAGAATCTGTTCTCCCGCGATCCTGCCGATCGCCGCCTCGTGGATCAAAGAGGCATCGACATGATTACAGGAAATTTCCGGAATGGCGCGTACCTTTGCGCCGCCCATGATGATGGCATCGCACTGGACATGACCGAAGCACTTGTTGTCACCCGACACTCTGGGGTAGAAGATCTGCGATGAGCTGTCCTGCGCGACCGAACGGGAAATGACCTGTGCTTTTGTATCAAAACCGCTCAAAAACACATCCATTTCGCTCACGGCGTTCTGATCTGCATGGGTCAGCAGGTTTTCCCGGATGATGATCTCACTGCCTGCACCCCGGCATTCGACCTTCGTATAGCGCTTGGTATCGTCCACGCCGCGGATCTGACTGGTCTCCAGCGTGACCGATGCGCCCTCGTCGAGATAGAGGATGGTCTGCGGATTCAGGATCCGTTTGCCGCTGCCTTCCCCCTCGCCGTAGTGCTTTTCGATATATTTGACCTTTGCGTTTTTGCCGACATGGAAGGTATGGATGCCGTCATGCTCGCTGTCGCAGTCGGAGCAGTTATGGATGCCGCAGCCTGCGACGATCGTCACATCCGCGCCCTCGCCGACAAAGAAATCGTTATAAACGGTGTCATGGAAGCCGCCCTTTGTCAGCACGACGGGGATATGCACCGATTCGCTCTTCGTACCCGGTGCAATGCGGATGTCGATGCCGTCCCTGTCCGCCTTGGACTCGATGGTGACATGCTCGGAGTTCCTGCGGAACGCCTTTTCTCCGTCGGAGCGGATATTGACCGCGCCCTCACCCGTGCCCTTCATATCGGCGACGATGGAAAGAATTTTCTCCTGAATTTCATTCAGCATTTCCGTTCCACCTCCAGTCGGCTGCAGCCGGTGACGGTATCCGCCAGAATTTTCGGATAAAGCTCCTCGGCACTGCCGCGTGCGGCAACAGCGCCGTTTGCGATCAGGACAATCTCATCGGCAAGGCGGATGATGCGCTCCTGATGCGAAATGATCAGGATCGTCGCTTCCTTTTTGTCGTGAATTTCACGGAAGGTGTCGGTCAGACGGGCAAACGACCACAGGTCGATGCCTGCCTCCGGCTCGTCAAAGATCATCAGTCCGCTTTTTCGCGCCAGCACGGTGGCGATCTCAATGCGTTTGACTTCGCCGCCGGACAGACCGGTGTCCACATCGCGGTCAATATAATCGCGGGCGCACAGTCCGACCTTGGTCAGATAGCTGCACGCACTGTCGTGGCTTATTTCCTTTCCTGCCGCAACATTGAGCAGGTCGCGCACCTTCATTCCCTTGAAGCGCGGTGGCTGCTGAAAACCGTAGGAAATGCCGCGCCGGGCGCGTTCGGTGACGGAAAGGCGCGTGATATCCTCGCCGTTCCAGAAAATCGAGCCGCCGGTCGGTTGATAAATGCCCATGACGGCGCGGGCAAGACTGGTTTTCCCGCCGCCGTTCGGGCCTGTCACAACGATAAATTTTTTATCCTCCACCGTCAGGGAGATGTCGCGCAGGATGTTGACCTCGCCGTCTTCCCCATTGACGCGGTAGGACAGATTGTTGATTTCAAGCATAGAGTTGTCCTCTTTCGCTGTTTTCTGTTTTTCTTTCTGCACTATAGCATATTTTTTCCTTGCTTTCAATCCTTAATCCGCAGGATTTTCGGCAGAACATACGGCTTTCTCCGATGATGTCATTGCGAGCAGCGAAGCTGCGTGGCAATCTGTGCCTTTCAGGTTTCGGACGCTGTTGTGTCATACGGTGCGATCTGCTTGATCGGCATTTGTCCCGATGCAGTCGTGCTTATTATCATCGGGAAAAAACGCAAATCTGCAGCGGACGGATTGCCACGGCTGACTTCGTCAGCCCAGACTGTCAAAAAAGTCCGTAACCGTCAAAATCAGTCAAACTTTTTTGGCGTGATGCAGTGATTTTGCATTTTTCAAATTTGAGAGTATTCCAAACTTTTCAACCAGAATAATGCTTGCTTTCGCAAGGATTTTGACTTACTGCGCAACTCGCGTCCTACCGTACCTATGTACGCCGACGGACGCGAGTTGCTTGTCTTCCGAACTTTTTGACAGCCTGTCAGCGTGTCGAAAAGGGTTTTTCGACACGCTGGGCTGACTTCGTCAGCCTCGCAATGACAATACTGACAGTCTGTCCTTCTTATTCCGGATTATCCCGAAAAAACCCCCGTCCCTGTCATTGCGAGGGAGCAGCGCGACCGTGGCAATCCGTCCGTTCCGACTCTCGGAAAAGTATCCGGACCGCGATAGGCACGGATTGCCACGGCTGACTTCGTCAGCCTCGCAATGACAAAAACGGGAGTATTTTCGTAAAAATGAAAGCGCGCAATGACCGGTACGGAGATTTTGACAATTGCCTCATCGAAAAGGGTCAAAAAACGCATTAGAACGGAGCTTTGCACAGCCCTGTGCAACATTATCTCTTTTTTTAATTGTATAGGGTTGCATTTTGCAGCGTTTCGTGATAAAATTTACAGGAATAAGTATCGTGGAAAGGAGTCGGCTATGTATTCCAACGCTTATGTC
>PITX01000069.1 GCA_017577345.1 Clostridiales bacterium | reverse complement strand
GCAGAGACCGTCCGGTTCAAAGGTCTTCTCGGTCATGCCGTTGACAACGCCGAGTTCCTTTGCCCATGCGATCGCATTTGCATACCATGCGCCCGCCTTGACATCGTCAAAGCTTGCTGCCTTCTCAACCTTCGGCTCACCTGCATGACGGTACAGGATCGTCACGAGCTGTGCTCTGGTGACATTTGCTTCCGGTGCAAAGGTGTCTTCGGTCATACCCTTAACAAGACCTTCCGACTTTGCCCATGCAACTGCCTCTGTATAGTATTTGCCGGTCTTGACATCCTTGAAGCCTTCCAGGACGGTTTCCAGATCCTTGACCTCGGGCTCGCCTGCCATACGGTACAGGAGAACTGCGACCTGTCCTCTGGTCAGCTTGCCTTCCGGCTCAAAGGTGGTCTGGGTCATGCCCTTGATGATGCCTCTGTTGGCCATATCAACAACATAGTCATGATACCATGCATCTGCCTTCACATCCGTGAACGGCTCATTGATGACCTTGATACGGCCTTCGCCGCGCAGGTTCGCATAGATGGAATCCTTTGCAACCAGACCCTTCAGGGTATCGCGGATGTAACGGATCAGAACTTCGTTATCGACCGCGATCTCGTCAGCGATAACCTCGCAGCCCTTGAACATCGCATAGCCGTCACCGCACTGCTTGAGCATATAGTTGTGACCGCCCAGCGTGTAAGTTGCCTTTTCGTCCAGCGGCTTGCCGCCGATCTTGACATCAATGACTCTGTGTGCCGCGCCTTCCTTCAGACCGACGAACATTTTGCTTTCGTCAATGATAACCGGGGACTCAATGCCATCATTGATGGTGTATTCAAGACCGGAAACCTGCAGGAAACCGCCGGATTCGCCCGGATGTGCGGATGCACCCAGCTCCAGAGCTTCCAAAATCTGCTTGCCGGTGACCTTGATGGAGCATGCCATGTTGCCGAACGGATGCACTGCAATGATCTGACCGTAGGTCACATCGCCTTCTGCGATGTCAGCACGGACGCCGCCGCCGTTGACGAATGCGATATCGGTGCCGAGCAGACTGCGATATGCGTCTGCACACAGGTCGCCGAGGTTGGTCTCTGCGTTACGGACAGCACGCTTGTCGGTATCCGGATCCAGTGTGGTCAGCTTGACCTCGGTCTTTGCAACGACAGTCTCGCTGATCTTGTCGATTTCTGCCTTGACATCTGCTACTGCCTTTGCGACATCTGCATCGAATGCAGCTTCTTCGCCCGCAACAACATCAATCAGCTCTGCCTTGATCTTGCCTTCTGCATCAATGGTCATCTTGCCGACCTTTGCCAGCTTGGTGCCGGTCTGAGCAACAACGACATCCTTGCCGTCCTTGTTCTTCTCGGTCTTAGCGAACTCGCTGTGGGAGTGACCGTCGATGAGAGCATCAATGCCGGTGGTGTTCTTGATGACAGAGGTGGAGGTCCAAGGCTCGGACTGCTCGTCAATGCCGAGGTGACCGATCGCGATAACATACTCAGCACCGGCCTTCTTTGCTGCATCGACATTGTCCTGCACGACCTTGTAAAGCTTCTCGCCCTTTTCGTCGTTGCAGAAGTCGTAGATCCACTCGCCCTTTTCATTCTGGAAGAAGGTGGGGGTGGACTTGACCAGCGTTTCCGGCGTGGTGATGCCGATGAACGCGATCTTCTTGCCGCCTGCCTCAAGGATCTTGTAGCCGTCCAGGAGGGCCTTGTCGCCGACCTTATCCCAAAGGTTTGCGCAAATGTACGGAGTGTTTTCGCCCTTCACGATTTCGAGGAAGCGGACAAAGCCGTAGTCGAACTCGTGGTTGCCGGGGATCGCAAGATCATAGCCGACCGCTTTCATCAGATCGACCATACACTGACCCTTGGTCAGTGATGCTGCAACAGAACCCTGAATGTTGTCGCCTGCATCAACGATGAGGTCGCCGTCCTTCATGATCTCTGCTGCATAGGCGTAGTTCCCATATTCACCGTGTACATCATTCGTAAAGTAAATGACGGTGTCTGCCTTTTCTGCAAAAACTGCCGGGATCATCGACAGAATCATGCAGATGGTGAGAAGTACAGCCAGAATGCGGGATGTTTTCTTCATTTTAGTACTCTCCTTTATCGTTTTTGGCGTATTCATTTTTACGCACAGATTTATTATAATATCCTTTCTTCATTTTGTCTACACTGATGTTCCTATGTCGCAAATCTTTGTCATAATGCACAAAAAAAATTTAGAACGATTGGAAAAATAAACGAGCGGTGTGGCTCAAAAGAGCCACACCGCTGATAGATTGTAATAACGATTACTTGGGTTCAGCGACCTTGAAGCTGAGGATCTTCGCAGCCTGTGCACGAGTGCAGAGGCCGTCCGGCTCAAAGGTCTTCTCGGTCATGCCGTTGACAACGCCGAGTTCCTTTGCCCATGCGATCGCATTTGCATAATATGCGTCTGCCTTCACATCGTCAAAGCTTTCTGCCTTCTCGACCTTCGGCTCACCTGCATGACGGTACAGGATCGTTACGAGCTGTGCTCTGGTGACATTGTCTTCCGGAGCAAACTCCTTCTCGCTAACGCCCTTGACCAGACCTTCTGCTTCTGCCCATGCAACTGCATCAGTATAGAATTTTCCTGCCTTGACATCCTCGAAGCTTGCTGCCTTCTCGACCTCGGGCTCGCCTGCAATACGGTACAGAAGAACTGCGACCTGTGCTCTGGTCAGCTTGCCCTCCGGCTCAAAGGTGGTCGGAGTTATGCCCTTGATGATACCGGAAAGTGCCATATCAACAACATAGTCATGGTACCATGCGTCTGCCTTCACATCCGTGAACGGGTTGGGATCAATGTCAACCAGCTTCCATGTGGAGTCGATCTTCGGCGTAATGCCGCCGTTGGTCTTGGTCTGTTCCTCGATGTAGCGGGTCAACAGGGTGCGCGCCTGGCCTTCATCCTCGCCCTGGATCATATCGAACTGGGTGGAGTAGATGATACGGTCGGGGTCGTTTGCCTTGAACTCACAGCCATGGTCATTCAACCACTTGACATAGTTGCCGCCGCCGTTGTAGCGGTAGTTGTTAACAACGACCGTGAACTTGTCGTCAGCCTTGACTTCCTTTCCCTTATAGGTGATGTTCTTGATACGGGAGCCGGCTGCCGCACGGTAGTCGATCTCATAGGAGAAGCCATCGCCGTAGATGATGTCATAATAAGTCAGATCGCCGCTGCTGACAGTGGGCTTATCATCCTCATCAAGCTGAATCTTGGTGGCAGCGAACTCCAGCCACTGATGGACTTCTTCGCCGCTCATCTTGATCTGGTAGAACCAGTTTTCAAAACGGTACAGACCGAACATATCACCCAGATGGATATCGCCGGTAGAGATCAGATTTGCATTTTCGCCGGCGGTCAGCGGAGCGGTAATGGACAGCTGTGCCATCGTGTCATCCGTCTTATCGTCCGGGGTATTCTTTCCGGTGCGGTCGTATGCGCCCCAGAGCTGAACGGTGTTGATCAGATCAACGAATGCGGAAGGAGCGGTACCCAGATTTGCTGCAGGATAATCGCCCTTTGCAACACCGATCTTATTGAGCATGTAGTCTTTCCATGTCGCGTCTTCATAGGGCTTCAAGACCTTGACCAGATCTTCGTCGAGCTTATAGCCTTCCATGTTAACATTTTCAGGCGTCAGCTCATAAGTCTTTTCAGTCTTGTTATATGTAACCTTGACCTGGGAAATGGCGCGTGCCTTGGTATAGGGCTGCAGGACGGGAATTTCCTTGCCGTCTTTGTTTTTTGCCTTGTAGACCTGATTGCCGTGCTCATGACCGGAGAATGCAAAGTCGATGGTGTTGGTCTGTGCGACCAGACGCTCCATGAAGTCTGCACCTTCGTCAGAGCCGATGCCGCTGTGAGCAACAACAACGATCATGTCAGCCTTCTCAAGCATTTCTGCTTCATAGTGCTTGTAGGTCTCGATGATGTCGGCAAAATAGATACCTTCCCAGTTGGAGGGAATATCCCACTTCGGGATGTTGGGGTTGCCGAAGCCGATAACTGCGACCTTGACACCGTCAAAGTCCTTAATGTAATAAGGAGCATAGTCCTTCCATGTTGCCCAGTCCTTCTCCTTATCATTGTTGGTCTCAGCCTTCAGATAGTTTGCCATGCAGACATCGACCGGCTTCTCTGTCTCGGTTGCCGGAGCAGTCAAATCGTCCAACTGCTTGTCGAGGATCTTCAAGCCATAGTTGAATTCATGGTTGCCGACGACCCAGAGATCGTAGCCGATGGTACGGAAGGCCTTCATTGCGGGCTGCTCTTCCTCAAGCTTGTTGAATGCGTAGTAGTAAGTCATCGGTGCACCCTGAATGGTATCGCCCATATCGGCAACATACAGGTTTTCACCGTACTCGGTACGCATTTCCTTGATGTAGCTGGAAACACGGGTCAAGCCGCGATTGTAGGTTCCTGCTTTGTCTGCTGCGACCGTATAGTCTGTCGCATAAATCTGACCGTGCAGATCCGAAGTTACCAGAAATGCAAAGTCAACCGTTTCCTTCTCGCCTGCAAGGACTGCCGGGATCATCGACAGAACCATGCAGATGGTGAGAAGCACAGCCAGAATGCGGGATGTTTTCTTCATTATAGTACTCTCCTTTAATGTTATTTGGCGCAAGTATTACGCACGGTGCTATTATACTTCTTTTCTTCCGTTTTGTCTATATTTTGATGCGGTAAATCGCCAATTTTGTAATAATGCACAAGTTCAGCGCAAAAAATTATGCTGAATTACATCCCGTGCGAATTATGAAAAGGGGGCTGCCGCAAAATTCGCAATTTGCACAATACTGTCATTTCGCAGGGGGACGATGCCCTTGTCCCCCCTGCGAAAGAGAAATGGAATTGTCAAGAAACGCTTCATTCCTTGTCCCCTGTGAAAGATCCCTTGTCCCCCTTGCTAAAGGGGGTGGCACGGCGTAAGCCGTGACGGGGGATCTCATTAGTAAATAAGTGATGTATTTTCTAATTCTGCGAATTGGAAAATGATTTTGAATAAAGGGAGAGAAACCCCTCCACCGCTTCGCGGTCCCCCTCCCCTTAGCAGGGGAGGACAAAAGGGCGGCGTACTTGAGATTTTTCATAACAATGACACATTGACAATCCTACTCTCTATTTCGACGGTTTGGGACTTTATTGACAGTCTGAAAAGGCTCTGCGGCTGAAGCCGCAGAGCCTTTGGAAAGATGATTTATTTATCCCAGTTCTTCATGGATTCGCACTCGTAGGAGCCGCCGAGATAACGCATGACCATGCAGGCAAATTCTGCACGGGTCGCAAAATCGGTGGGCTTGAGCTTGCCGTTGCTGCCCTTCAGGATACCCTCGGCAACCGCCCAGTTCATGGCATCCTCCGCGTACTTGCTGATCTTGTCGGCATCCTTGAACTCGCTCAGATCTGCTTCGCTTTCCGGACGGTTCTCATAACGCCACAGGATCGTAGCGATCTGCTCACGGGTCACATTGTCGTTCGGTGCGAACTTGTCTGCGGAATAGCCGAGTACAACGCCGGTATCCTGCGCCCAGGAAACAGCCTCCGCATACCATGCGTTCTCTGCAACATCCTTGAAGCTGGACAGAGCGGTGATCTTCGGAGAGCCTTCCATGCGGTACAGGACCGTGACGATCATTGCACGGGTCATGCTGCCCTTCGGGTCGAAGGTCTTCAGACCGGTGCCGTCCATCAGCCCTGCCTCGACAACAAAGTCGATCGCCTCATGGTACCACTTCTCCGGGCAGTCATTGAAACTCTTGACATAGCACTTGCTGTAGCCCGTCGGAGCGATCTCACGGGTCTCAGTTTCGCCGCAATCCTCGCAGGTACGGGTCTCCTCGCCCTTCATCGTTGCGGTTGCGGGCTTTGTGACGACCCATTCACCGAAGGTGTGACCGTATGCTGCAATAACGGTGGTGTAGGTGCTGCCGCAGCCCGGGCAGCAGTAGGTACGTTCGCCGACTTCCGTACAGGTCGGCTGCTTGCTGATCACGCCGGTATCATAGTGGTGACCGGTCGGCTCCGTCACCTTGCCCGCTGCCAGCAACTCGCCGCAGTCTGCGCAGTAGGTATCGCCTGAATAACCTTCAGTCTCACATCCTGCCGGAACAGCATCGCGGTTCTCGGTGTTGGAGTGGTCGCAGGGGTTGATCTCAACATAAGCTTCCGTCACATTGGTCGCATAGTCCAGTGCGGAGACGCAGATTTCTTCAAAGCCTTCGTCGATCAGCTCGCTGACATCGAAGGTCGCGGTGAAGGATTCCCCTGCTTCATCGGAGGAGAAGCAGGCCCAATCATAGTCTTCGTAGGTGTATTCTTCCCATTCTTCGTCATAGACGGAATAGCCGATGACGATGTTTGCAAGATAGCTCTCGTCACTTGCTGTGACGGTCACAGTCTGTGCTGCCTTATCGAACTCAACAGACTCGATCACGGGAGCAGTGCTGTCGACCAGAATATTGAAGTTCCAGACATTCTCGGTCAGTGTGCCTTCCCAGCCGTCCTTGTCGTTTTCATGCTCATAGGGCAGAACTGCGTCAAAGTTGACATTGACCACAGTGCCGGAGGGGACAAATTCGCCGTCCGCATCCGTGCCGTCCCAGAAGAATGCACCCAAAGGAGCCCAGTAGCCTTCTTCCTGATCAAAATAAGCCTTCGGCAGATATTCCGTGTTATCTACATAATAGACTTCTCCGCTCTCTGCGTCCGTAACGGTCATAATGAGGT
>PITX01000068.1 GCA_017577345.1 Clostridiales bacterium | reverse complement strand
GGACTACACGCCCGACAATCCGTTTCTCGCCGTGGAAAAAATCCTGAAGAAAATCGAAACAAAGCTCATTCTGGTCGAAATACACGCGGAAGCGACATCGGAGAAGCTCGCGATGGGCTGGATGCTCGATGGCAGAGTCAGCGCGGTCTGGGGCACGCACACCCATGTGCAGACCGCAGATGACCGCATCCTGCCGAACGGCACGGGCTACCTCACAGACCTCGGCATGACCGGTCCGAGAGACTCTGTTCTCGGTATCCGTCCGGAGCTTTCCATTGAGAAATTCCGAGGCGATCTGACCGGTCGCTACGAGCCTGCACCCGGTGCCTGTCAGCTCAACGGCTGCATCTTCACGATCGACACCGCAAGCGGCAGATGCACCGCAACGGAAAGGGTGATGCTGCATGATTAAGCTGCTCCACGCGGCGGATTTCCACTTAGACTCTGCCTTTTCCTCTCTGCCGCCGGAGAAGGCCGCCTCACGCCGGAAAGAACAGCGGCTGGCTCTGGAACAGCTTACCGCTCTGTGCGGAGACTGCGATGTCGTTTTGCTGTCCGGCGACCTGTTTGACAGCGCACGCATCTACCGCGACACGCTCGATGCGCTGAAGCACTTTTTTGCCGAAGTCCGCGCGGAGATTTTTATCGCCCCCGGCAATCACGACTGGCTGGCTCAGGGTTCTCCCTACCTGACCGAGGACTGGGGAGAACGCGTCCATATTTTCACCTCCACCGCGATCGAGCGCATCCGGCTGGACGGCTGTGACATCTACGGTGCCGCCTTTACCGCGCAGGAGATGCCGCCGATGCTGGACGGCTTCCGCGTCAGTGATCCCGAAAAGCTCAATCTGATGGTGCTGCACGGAGAACTGCAGGCAAACTCTGTTTATAATGCGATTTCAGCCGATGCAGTCGCCGCCTCCGGGCTGGACTACCTCGCTTTGGGGCATATCCACAAGGCAGAGGTGCAGAAGCTCGGCAGAACCGTCTGTGCCTGGCCCGGCTGTCTGATGGGCAGGGGCTTTGACGAATGCGGCGAGAAGGGCGTTATCAAGGCAGAAATCGACAAAAACGGCTGCCGCACGGAGTTTATCCCGCTGCACACGAGAAAATATGAGATTTTGTCCGTAGAGGCAGGAGACGATGCCCTTGCGTCCGTTTGCGCCGCTCTGCCGGAGCAGACAGAGGATGACTGCTACCGCATTTTGCTGACCGGTGAGAGCGACGCGATCGACCCTGCCGCACTGGAAGCATCCCTTGCGCCGCGCTTTTACAGCCTGAGCGTCCGCGACTGCACCGTGCCGAAGCAGGCACTTTGGGCAGCCGCCGGTGAGGATACCCTGCGCGGGCAGTTCCTGCGCAATCTGAAAGAGCAGTATGACGCCGCCGATGCAGAGCAGCAGCGGCGCATTGCCGCCGCCGCGAAGCTCGTCACGGCACTGATGGACAGACGGGAGGTGTCGCTGTGATCATCCGCAAAATGCGCGCCTCCTTCGGAAAGCTCCACACAACGCTGGAGCTGCAGGAGGGCATGAATCTCCTGTGCCTGCCCAATGAGGCGGGAAAATCGACCTGGAGTGCCTTCCTCGTTGCCATGCTCTACGGCATCGACACCTCCGAACGCGCCAGTGTTTCCAATCAGGGACTGCCCATGAAGGAGCGCTACAAGCCGTGGGACGGCAGTGCCATGGAGGGCGCGATCGAGCTTGTCTGGGAAGGCAGAAATATCACGATCGAACGCACGACCGACCGCCGCATTCCCATGGGTGCTTTCCGTGCCTATGAGACCGAAAGCGGCGTTCCCGTCCCGGAGCTGACCGGTGAAAACTGCGGCAGAATGCTGTGCGGTGTGGAGCGCAGCGTTTTCGAGCGCACTGCCTTCATCCGTCAGCTCGGTCTGACTGTCACCGAGGATGCCGCACTGGAAAAGCGGCTCGGTGCCCTCGTCACTACAGGCGAGGACGGCGCAAGATCCTATTCCGAGCTGGAATCGGAGCTGAAAAAGCAGAAAAACAAGCTCATCGGCAAGGCCGGCAGGCTGCCCCGTCTAACAGAGGAAAAAACTGCCGTCCGCAAGACGCTTGACGAGCTTTACACCATGCAGGACGACGCTTTGCGCATCACGGCACAGAAGGAAGCCGTGCAGGAGGATGTCACCCGTCTGGAAGCATTGGAAGCACGCGCAGAGCAGGCGCAGAAGGCGAAAAAACGCGCCGGTCTTACTGATCTGGAGCAGAAAACCGCCGCACAGGAAGCACTTTGCCGCAAGCTGACGGAAACTGCCGCCCGCCTTCCGGAGGAAGAAACGCTTCACGATCTGCACCGCAAACTGCGACATGCCGAAAATGCGCTGCAAAGCGCGAAAATGGAAGCCGCTTTTGCCCCGTCTGAGGTCGCAAAGCCTGCATTGCCGCAGGCATTTGCCGGAATGACGGGAGAAGAGGCAAGGCAAAAAGCCGCCGAGGACCGCGCGGAATACGACCGTCTGCGTGCCCTCAAGCCGCGTAAGCACTGGCCGCTGTTTCTGTGCATCGCGGTCATGCTCGTCGGCATCGGACTGTGCGTGGCGGGTATCCTGACTTCCTTAAACGCCCTGCTGATCGCAGGACTTGCCGTGTTCGCCGCCGCGCTGATCGGCTTGGCTGTCAGCCTGCTGCTTCGCGGCAAACAAAAAACCGCCATTCGTGCACAGCTGCATCAGGCGGATCTCATTCCCCTGCGCTACGGTCTGAGCGACTGCAGGGAGCTTCCGCGTCTGGCGGAGGAATATGCCGCTGCCCTTGCGAAATACGAAAAAGACTGCGCCGATGCCGCCGCGCAGAAGCAGGCACTTTTCGCCGCCGCCGCCGATGCGCAGAATGAAATGGATGCACTGGTAAAGCAGTGTGCCGCCTTCGCGCCACAGTGCGCCACCGCTTCCGACAGCCTTGAAGCGATCGGTGCGGCACTGCGCGTCCGGGAACGCCTTGCAACGGAAACAAGAGCACTGGAAACCATGCGGCAGCAATGCCGCTCCATGCGTCTGATTCTGGGCGATGAGGAAATTGTCGAAGACGCAGAAGCATGGAAGCTGGACAGCGCAAAAATCGCGTACGACCTGCGGCAGGCACGGCAGCAGCTTTCCGACCTGACCACCCGCCTTGCCGCAAAGCAGGGTGCGATCGGTGCGACCGGCAGTGCGGCGGAGTTGGAGGCGCAATTGGAACACCTGACAGAGCAGATCGCAGTCACACAGGAAAGCAACGATGTTGTCGATCTTGCCATGGCGGCACTCAAACGCGCCGATGAGACCCTGCGCTCCCGCTTCTCTCCGCAGATCACCGCCGATGCAGGCGTGCTTCTGTCGGAGCTGACCGACGGCAAATATCCGGATGTCCTTTTGGAGCCGGGAATGCTCCTGTCTGTCCGCTCCGAGGAGGGTACGGTCATGCGCCCCGCCGCCGCCATGAGCTGCGGCACTGCCGATCAAATGTACCTTGCCCTGCGTCTTGCCATGTGCGCCCGTCTTCTGCCGGAGGATGCGCCGCTGATTTTAGACGATACGCTGGTCAACTTTGATGATGCAAGAGCTGCTTCTGCCATCCGTCTTTTGAAGCAGGAGGCAGAAAAACGGCAGGTTATCCTCTTTTCCTGCCGCAGCTTCCGCACGGAAAACGGAGAATAGTATGGCATCGAGTAAGGAATACTTGGATTTTATTTTAGAGCAGCTCTCCGATTTGGACGGAATTTCCTATCGGGCGATGATGGGCGAGTACATTCTCTATTATCGGCAGAGGATTTTCGGCGGTATTTATGATGACCGTTTTCTGGTCAAGCCGGTCAAGGCGGCGGTGCAGTATCTGCCGCAGGCTGTCCGCGAATTGCCCTATGAGGGCGCGAAGGAAATGCTTCTGGTCGATGACGTTGATAATAAGGCGTACCTGGCAGGTCTGATTCAGGCGATGTATGACGAGCTGCCTGCACCGAAAAAGAAATGAATGGAGAAAACCATGTTTTTTGATTCTCACGCACATTTGGATGACCGGCGATTTGATGAGGACCGCGAAATCATCATTGACGACCTGAAAAATCACGGTGTCGGTCTGATTATGAATATCGGCTGCGACCTGCCTTCTTCGGAGCGGTCTGTCGAATTAGCTGACCGTTATGATTTTATCTATGCCGCTGTCGGCAGCCATCCGGATGATGCAGACCATGTAGACGGTGCGCTTATAGACCGTTACCGCGCCCTTGCGCAGAATCCGAAGGTGCGTGCCATCGGAGAGATCGGCTTGGACTATCACTATGAGGATGTGCCGCGTGCGCTGCAGATCATTGCCTTTGAGCAGCAGCTGGAGCTTGCTGAGGCCTTGAAAAAACCCGTCATCGTTCACGAACGCGAGGCGCACGGCGATGCCATGGAGATCATCGGGCGGCATCCGGAGGCGCGCGGCGTGTTCCATTGCTTTTCCGGCTCTGCGGAAATGGCACTGTGGCTGGTCGAGCGCGGCTGGTATGTAGGCTTTACCGGCGTTGTGACCTTCAAAAATGCCCGCCGTGCCTTAGAAGCGGTCGAAGCACTGCCGCTTGACCGGATCCTCATTGAGACAGACTGCCCCTATATGGCACCGGAGCCGTACCGCGGCAGGCGCAATGACAGCCGTTTCGTGCCGCTCGTTGCCGCGAAGATTGCCGAATTAAAGGGCATTTCGGCAGAGGAAGCGGGCAGGATCACCGCCGAAAACGCCTGCCGATTGTTCGCAATTGCATAAAATTAAGAGGTGCGCTCCTGCGCACCTCTTGCTTTATTTATCAATACATGCCGCCCATGCCGCCTGCACCGGCTGCAGCCGCTGCTGCCGCCGCATCTGCTGCGGGATCGGGCTTGTCGGCGACCAGAGATTCGGTCGTCAGGACACAGGCACCGATGCTTGCCGCATTTTCCAGAGCACAGCGAGTGACCTTGGTCGGATCGACGATGCCGCTCGGGATCATGTCGCAATAAGTCGCGGTATAGGCATTGTAGCCGTAGCCGATCTTCTTGCCGGAGCGAATCTTTTCAAAGACAACTGAGCCGTCCACGCCTGCGTTCTCCGCGATCTGACGGATCGGAGCCTGCAGTGCCTTTGCAATGATGGAAGCGCCGGTCTTTTCGTCACCGGACAGCTTTGCGATCAGCTTTTCGACTGCCGGGATCGCGTTGACATAGGCAGTGCCGCCGCCGGCAACGATGCCTTCCTCGACAGCCGCACGGGTCGCATTCAGTGCGTCCTCCACGCGGAGCTTCTGCTCCTTCATGGCAACCTCAGTCTGTGCGCCGACGCGGATGACCGCTACGCCGCCGGACAGCTTTGCCAGACGCTCCTGCAGCTTCTCGCGGTCATAATCGGAGGTCGTGACCTTGATGGCAGATTTGATCTCATGGATACGAGCCTGAATGGCATCCGGATCGCCGCAGCCGTCTACGATGACGGTGTTGTCCTTGTTGACCTTGATCTGACGCGCACGGCCGAGGTCATTGACCGTCAGCTCCTGCAGGTTGATATTCAGCTCGGAGGCAGCATAGGTGCCGCCGGTGAGGATGGCGATGTCGCGGAGCATCTCCTTGCGGCGATCGCCGAAGCCCGGTGCCTTGACGCAGACGCAGTTGAAGCTGCCGCGCAGACGGTTAACAAGCAGGGTGGAAAGGGCATCGCCCTCCACATCCTCCGCGATAATGACGAGCTTCTGACCGCCCTTGACGATCTGCTCCAGAATGGGCAGGATGTCCTGAATGGAAGAGATCTTCTTGTCGGTGATAAGGATATACGGATCGTCCACGACCGCTTCCATCTTATCGGTATCGGTAACCATGTAGGGAGAGATATAGCCGCGGTCAAACTGCATACCTTCCACGACCTCCAGACCGGTTTCCGCCGTCTTGGATTCCTCGATGGTGATAACGCCCGCTGCGCTGACCTTTTCCATCGCCTCTGCGATCAGCTTGCCGACCTCCTCGTCGCCGGAGGATACGGTGCCGACTCTTGCGATATCCTCGCTGCCCTTGACAGCCTCGGAATTTTCCTTGATCGCCGCGATCGCCGCGTCGACTGCCTTCTGCATACCCTTGCGCATGACCATCGGGTTTGCACCGGCACTGACATTCTTCAAGCCCTCGCGGACGATGGACTGCGCCAGCACGGTCGCGGTCGTCGTGCCGTCACCGGCAACATCGTTGGTCTTGGTGGCGACCTCACGCACGAGCTGTGCGCCCATGTTCTCGAAAGCGTCCTCCAGCTCGACCTCCTTTGCGATCGTCACGCCGTCATTCGTGATCAGCGGTGCGCCGTACTTCTTGCCGAGCACAACATTGCGCCCCTTCGGACCGAGGGTGACCTTGACGGTATCCGCAAGCTGGTCAATACCGGACTGCAGCTTCTTGCGGGCATCTTCGCCGAAAATAATCATCTTTGCCATATTCCTGTACCTCCTGAATTATTCTACGATGGCAAGGATGTCGGACTGACGGACGATGGAATACTCCTGATCGTCGAGCTTGACCTCCGTGCCTGCATATTTTGCAACAACGACCTTGTCGCCCTTCTTCACGACCATCTTGACCTCGTTGCCGTCAACGATGCCGCCGGGACCTACCGCAACGACCTCGGAAATCACGGGCTTTTCCTTGTTCGCAGTGGACAGGATGATGCCGGACGCGGTCGTTTCCATCGCCTCTATCGGCTTGAGCAAAACGCGGTCTGCAAGGGGTTTCAGTTTCATAGTGCATTACCTCCAAAATTATGTCGGACGGTTTCCCGTCTTGGTTTACTTTGTTTTAGCACTCGTAGCGTCTGAGTGCTAACATGTATATAAT
>PITX01000067.1 GCA_017577345.1 Clostridiales bacterium | reverse complement strand
GCAGATCGCAGTCGGGGTTTTTGATCCACGCAGCGGTTGCCTTGCAGACCTCACGGAGGTTGAAGCCGCAGATATTGCTTGCCATGCCGACGGCGATGCCCATATTTGCGGAGACAAGAACATTGGGGAAGGCGGTGGGAAGGAGCGTCGGCTCCTGTGTGGAGTTGTCGTAGTTATCAACGAAATCCACGGTCTCGCAGTCGATGTCGCGGAAAATTTCCTCGCAGATGCTCTCCAGCTTTGCTTCCGTATAACGCGAGGCGGCGTATGCCATGTCGCGGGAGTAGATCTTGCCGAAGTTGCCCTTGGAGTCCACGAAGGGAGTCAGCAGGGTCTCGTTGCCTCTGGCAAGTCGTACCATCGTGTCGTAGATCGCGGCATCCCCGTGGGGATTCAGGTGCATGGTCTGACCGACGATATTGGCGGATTTGGTACGGTTGCCCTTCAGCAGACCCATTTTATACATCGTATAAAGGAGCTTGCGATGTGAGGGCTTGAAGCCGTCGATTTCCGGGATCGCACGCGAGACGATGACGCTCATGGCATACGGCATATAGTTCACGGTCAGCGTATCGGTGATCGGCTGCTCCAGCACCTCAGCGCGCAGACCCTCCACCCGGGAGGTGTCCGGCGTTTTTGAGGTTGTCGGTTCTTTTTTCTTTCGTGCCATAGGAATACCGTCCTTTATCAGGAAAGATCCGCCAGATCGAGATACTGGCTGCCGTTTTCTGCAATATAATCCTTTCTGCCTGCCAGATTGTCACCCAGCAGCAGATCAAAGTAAAGCGCGGTTTTTTCCGCATCCTCCGGCATGACCTTGATCATGCGGCGGGTCGCGGGATTCATGGTCGTCAGAGCCATCATTTCCGGATCGTTTTCGCCGAGGCCCTTGCTTCTTGCAACGGTGACCTTCTGATTGCCGATCCTTGCAAGGATCTCCGCCTTTTCCGCCTCACTGTAGGCAAACCATGTCTTGTCCTTCGTGTTGATTTCAAACAGCGGAGACTCCGCAATATAGACATAGCCTTCGCGGATGAGGGTCGGTACCAGACGGTAGAGCATCGTCAGGATCAGTGTGCGGATCTGGTAGCCGTCCACATCGGCATCGGTACAGATGACGATCTTGTTCCAGCGCAGATTGCCGATGTCGAACTCCGCCAGATCCTTGACGCGCTTATCCTTGATCTCCACGCCGCAGCCGATGACGCGCAGGAGGTCTGTGATGATCTCGCTCTTGAAAATTCTGCCGTAGTCCGCCTTCAGACAGTTGAGAATTTTTCCGCGGACGGGCATGATGCCCTGAAATTCCGCATTTCTGGACTGCTTGACGCTGCCCATAGCGGAGTCGCCCTCCACGATATACAGCTCACGCACGGAGGCATCGCGGCTTCGGCAATCGACGAATTTCTGCACGCGATTGGAAATATCAAGCGAGCCGGACAGCTTCTTTTTTACCGTGATACGGGCTTTTTCTGCGGTTTCACGGCTGCGCTTGTTGACAAGCACCTGATCGGCGATCTTATCCGCTTCCGCCTTGTTTTCAATAAAATAGACCTGCAGGCGGCTGCGGAGGAACTCTGTCATTGCATCCTGAATGAATTTGTTGTTGATCGACTTTTTGGTCTGATTTTCGTAGGAGGTCTGTGTGGAGAAGCAGTTGGTGACGATCACAAGGCAGTCCGCAACATCCTGAAAGGTGATTTTGGATTCATTTTTGACATATTTGTTCGTCTGCTTCAGGTAGGCATCAATGGCGTAGACGAAAGCGTTTCGAACGGCCTTATCGGGAGAGCCGCCATGCTCCAGCCACGAGGAGTTGTGGTAGTATTCCAGCAGGCTCATACTGCGCGAGAAGCAGACGGCGGCGGCGATCCTGACCTTGTAATCGGGCTTGTCTTCACGGTCACGACCCTTGCGTTCACATTCCCAGAGCTGCGGCATGGTAAAGGAGTTGCCCTCTGTCAGCTCGGTAATGTAGTCGAGGATACCGCGCTCATAGCGAAACTCCGTCGTTTCAAATTTACTTCCGACCTGATTGCGGAAACGGAAGGTGATGCCTGCATTGACGACGGCCTGCCGCTTGAGTACATCCAGATAGTATTCTACAGGGATATTGATATCGGTAAATACCTCCAGATCGGGTCTCCAGCGGAAGCAGGAGCCGGTCTTTTTGCGGTCGGCAGGCTCCTTGGTCATCTTGCCGACGATCTCGCCCTTTTCAAAATGAAGGGTATATTTGAAGCTGTCGCGGTAGATCCGGGCATCGAAAAATTCCGAGGCATACTGCGTGGCGCAGGTGCCGAGACCGTTCAGACCGAGAGAATATTCGTAATTGTCGCCGCTGTTGTTGTCATATTTGCCGCCGGCGTACATTTCGCAGAAGACCAGCTCCCAGTTGAACCGCTGTTCCTTCTCGTTCCAGTCCACCGGACAACCGCGTCCGAAGTCCTCGACTTCAATGCTTTTATCCTCATAGCGGGTGACGACGATCAGATCGCCGTAGCCTTCTCTTGCCTCATCAATGGCATTGGAGAGAATTTCAAACACGGCGTGCTGACAGCCGATCAGATCATCCGAGCCGAAAATAACGGCAGGACGCTTGCGGACGCGGTCGGCGCCCTTGAGCGTGGTAATGCTTTCGTTTCCGTAAACCTGTTTCTTTGCCATACTATCCCTCACACATTTTGTGCATATTATCGCATAATAATCCACTATATATAGTATATCCCTCAAAAACAAAAAAGTCAAGAAGCGGCGCAGCGGACATTTTTTTTGTGTTTTTTGCGGAGCAAAGTTTGATATTTTCTCTTTCTTTTCCTCCCAATATGCGGTATAATAACTATAATCTATCTTTTGAGGAAAAAGTATGAAACGAATTGTCAGTATACAGGATTTTTCCTGTATCGGGAAATGCTCGCAGAGCATTGCACTTCCGGTGCTTTCCGCCATGGGGCTGGAATGTGCCGCACTGCCTACGGTGCTGCTTTCTGCGCATACCGCGTTCGACGGCTTTGTCAGCCGTGAACTGACGGACAGCCTTGTGCCGATCACAGACCACTGGAGGTCGATGGGTGTCCGTTTTGACGCGATCTACACGGGCTATCTCGGCTCAGAGGAACAGATTTCTCAGGTGGAGCAAATTTTTTCGGATTTCGGCACGAACAACAATCTGATTTTTGTCGATCCGGTCATGGCTGATCACGGCAAGCTGTATCCCGGCTTTGCACCGGAGTTCCCGGAGCGGATGAAGGAGCTTTGCCGTCATGCGGATGTGATCACACCGAATGTGACAGAAGCCTGTCTGCTGACCGGAGAAGCCTACCGTCAGCGGCATGAGGAGAGCTTCGTGCGGCAGCTTCTGGAAAAGCTGCTTTCTCTCGGCGCAAAGACCGCGATCGTAACAGGCCTGCGCATGGACGAAACGCACATGGGCGTTGCGGCGATGGACAAAAACGGCAAGCTCTGTCTGCACAATACGGCGTATATCCCGTCCGTTTTCTACGGCACGGGTGACCTGTTCGCCTCGACCTGTGCAGGAGCACTGACGCTCGGACTGCCTGCATCGGAGGCGATCGCACTGGCGGCAGATTATGTTGTAAAGACCATCCGCGTGACTGCGAAGGATCCCGAATCGCGCTGGTACGGCGTGAATTTTGAGCAGACGCTGCCTTATCTGATGAAACGCCTTGTGGAAATTGAGGAAAAACAGATATGAGGATTTCTCCGTTAAAAAAGAAAAAAGAAAGCCGCATTCCACTTGCGATGGCTTTTTTACTCCCGTTTGTAACGGCATGCATTGTCTTCGCCCTTGCGGGGCTTTACCCGTTCGGTGATGACACGATTCTGGCGCATGACGGCTGGATGCAGTACTTTCCGTTTTTCTCCGCATTCCGCGAAAAGCTGCTTACCGGCGGCTCACTGCAGTACACATGGAATGTCGGCATGGGCACAGGCTATGCCTCCCTCTTTGCCTACTATCTTGCAAGTCCGTTAAACTGGCTGTGCATCGCAGTTCCGAGCTCTGCCCTGACGGAATTTTTCGCGTTGCTGACAATCGTGAAAATCCCCTGCGCCGGACTGTTTATGGCGCTGTTTTTCAAAATCGTTTATCGCAAAAATGATATTTCCATTGCGTTCTTCGGACTACTGTATGCATTTTGCTCCTGGGTGTGCGGCTACTACTGGAACAATATCTGGCTGGACACCTTTGCGCTCCTGCCGCTGTTGGTGGCAGGCACGGTCTGCCTCCTGCGCGACGGCAAATTCCGTCTGTATGTGATCGCGCTGGCACTTTCGCTTTGGTGCAATTATTATTTGTCTTATATCTGCTGCGTTTTCGTGTTTCTTTCCTTCGTCGTCTACTGCATTGTCTGCTGGCGGAGCTGGAAAAGCTTCCTGCGGCGCTTCCTGCGCATCGGCGTTTGTACCCTGCTTGGCTTCGGACTTGCCGCGGTGTTGCTGATTCCGACACTCAAGGCAATGGCGAACACCTATGCTGCCGGAAACACGATCGTAGCACCTTTTGCGATGAATTTCGTATCCGCCGGCACCGGTAAGATTCCCGGACTGTGGAGCGCATCAACGCAGATCCTTAGCAATCTGATGCCCACCCCGTCTATTACCGATATTCTGCCGGCGGGACTGCCGAATATCTACTGCGGCTTCTCCACTGTGATTCTGGCACTCTATTTCTGCTGCTGCAGCAAGATCACCCTGCGCGAGAAGCTTTGCAATGTTTTTCTGCTGTTCTTCCTGCTGCTGAGCTTTGTATTCCAAGGGTTGAATTATTTTTGGCACGGCTTCCATTTTCCAAACGGACTGCCGTACCGCTTCAGCTTCCTGTTCAGCTTCGTGACGATCTGCATGGCATATCGCGCCTACACGCTGATGGATGGCTTTAAGAAGTGGTATCTGCTCATCATCGTGCCGATCGCCGGCCTGTTGATCTGGAATGCCTGTGGCGCAGAGGGCCTTGCAGCCGGCTCCATTACAATGGCAGTTATCGTTCTATGTGCAATGATCGCATTTTTCCTGACCTACGGCGACAGCCGTATACGCCGTATTGCTTCCACGGTGATTCTGATGGCGGTGATCGCCTGCGAGATGATTTCCTGCTTCAGACTTGGTGTTGAGCAGGTACATTTTACCGCACGCGCCGATTATCCGAAGGACGGCGAGGCGGTACAGCTCCTGCTAGAGAAGGTGGATGAACTGGAGGATGGCAATACCCCCTTTTGGCGCACGGAGACGACCGTTACGCAGTCGCGTAATGACGGTGCACTCAACAATTATCACGGCGCTTCCGTCTTTACCTCATCTGCAAATGTCAATTTTAACCGTTTTTCTCCGGCTCTCGGTCTTTCATCCCTGCTGAGCTGCAATTGGTATGTCTACAACGAATCTCCTCCGTTTTCCAACACAATGTGCGGCATTAAGTATCTGCTTGACCGAGAGGGGCAGTTCCGCGATCCGAAGGATAACACCCTGATTGCAACAGAAGGCAATACCAATCTCCTGCGCAACGATTCTTTCATTTCTCTCGGCTTTATGACGGAGAGCGAGCTGGCTGATTTCGCGGCGGAGGAAGAAACCGATAACCCCATCCGGGAGCAGAACGACCTGTTCTGCCTTGCGACCGGTGTGCATGAGCCGCTATATACGCCTGTACCCTGTGAACAGGCGATTTCGTGGAATGAAGGCAGTACGATTGCGGTAACTGACAACGGTACACAGTTTTCCTATAGCTGTGTCGGCACGACCGAGCGTACCACATTCGGCGTGATCTATCGCGCACCGTCTGATGCGCTATATTGCGCAACAACGAGCTTTCCGGATATCAGCACGGTCTATATCTATCGCAACGGCGAAAGCATCTGTGATCGCTACATCAAATCCTGCGGCATGTTCAGCCTCGGACGGCTCGCAGCAGGTGATGAGATCATGCTGGTCTACTTCGTCGATCCCGGCTGGCAGGGCAGTTTCTATGCGGATGTAGAAATGATGGATGACATTGCTTATCAGCGTGGCCTTGCGGAGCTTGCCGATGAGCCATGGGAGCTCACGGAGGTAACGGATACCAAGCTGACGGGCAGCGTGACGGCAAGGAAAGACGGTCTGTTCTACACCTCTGTTCCCTATGAACCGGGCTGGACGGCAACGGTGGACGGCGAGGAAGTGGAGCTTGCGGCCACCTTTGATCCTTCAAATCCCTCCGTCAAGCTGACGGATGCAGTGATTTCCTTCCCACTCAGTGCGGGCACGCACACAGTCACTTTAAGCTACTCTACTCCGGGGCTGACCGCGGGATGTCTTCTCTCCGTGGCGGCACTGCTCCTGTTTGGCGGACTGATCTACCTTCGCCGGAAGGACGATACACTTTTTCCCGATCCGCCTGAGGAAATGATGACCCATCAGGACAGCACAGGTTCAGGACAGATACGGACAAATCTGCTGGCGCGGCTCGGAAAAAATGAGGAGGTACGAACAATGAAATCTTCCCCACTGAAAAAGAAAAAAGAGGATCGCATGCCGCTTGCGCTGGCATTCCTGATCCCATTCTCTGTAGCCTGTATCGTTTTTGCGATTGCAGGTCTTTACCCGTTCGGCGACAGCATGATTTTGGCGCATGACGAATGGCATCAGTATTACCCGTTTTTCTCTGCATTCCGCGATAAGCTGCTTTCCGGCGGCTCGTTGCAGTACACATGGAATATCGGCATGGGCACGGGCTATGCGTCTCTCTTTGCCTACTACCTTGCAAGCCCGCTGAACTGGCTGTGCATTTTAGTACCGAGCTCCGTTCTGACGGAATTTTTCGCCCTGCTGACGATTTTGAAAATATCCTGTGCCGGGCTGTTTTTTGCCCTGTTCCTCAAAATCGTCTATCGCAGGAATGACAGCTCCATTGCATTTTTTGCAATGATGTATGCCTTCTGCTCCTGGGTATGCGGCTACTACTGGAATAACATCTGGTTGGATACCTTTGCGCTGCTGCCGCTGTTGGTGGCAGGCACGGTCTGCCTCC
>PITX01000066.1 GCA_017577345.1 Clostridiales bacterium | reverse complement strand
GTATCAACCTCTCCTAATTCGTTGCTGTCTTACGGAACATCTGCAAATCGGACGCCGTCTTTTTTGTTGATTCTCTGATGCCACCATTTTCTGAGTTTTTTGTTTTTGCGGGCAATCGCAATCGCCTTGAACTTGACAGAAAGCGGGATGGCCTTCAGGCGTGCGGCGAACGGGATCTTGATTCCGTTTTCCTTCATTTTGTCAACGATTTCCTTAAAGTACAGCGCCTCTACTGTGCCGTCTTTCGATTTTGACAGTACAAAAGCCAGATTGTGAGAAAGGTGCTGCTTAAAGTAGGGCACATCGAACACTTTGTCGTACTTCTCCAATGCGTTGATGGAATACAGCCCCGCCATTGTTCTGATGAACTTCTCGCAGGTTCTGCAGTTTTCATCATTTGTATTACAGACATTCAGCAACCCGTAAGTTTCCGGATACTGTGAAATATACTCCAGCTTTTCCACCCGGGTCTCAACTGCGCCGGTCGTGTAGAACCTGGTGTTTTCCGTCGTAAAGCATTGTGTATTCAAAAGATCATAGAAGGAACTGTCATATGGGCTGAAGCAGAATTCTTTCAGTGTGTAGTCCGCTGAATAGTAATACACCTTAAACAACTTTTGCAGCGCAAGAACTGCCGACATAGAGCGAAAACTGTGCGTGAAATTATAACTCATCATCACAAACTCACTGATGTTGGAGTTTACTTTCACAAACTTGACGCCCAATTCACCGACAAAGTCCTGATACAAGGAAATTCTCTTGTGAAAGCGCTGCTCTGCATGTTTGCCGCCGTAACTGCCACAGGCGCCGACATTGAAAAATGCCAGATGCGTAATATTAAAACTGTGCGTCTTTTCTTTGCAGTTTTTCAGAAGTGTATAGAAGGAGTCCACGCCCGCAGAGAAGCCTGTGCCGACTGCATAAGAGTCGAACTCCGTGTTATCGATCTCGCTCTCTACGGAAATCAGGCTGTAATAGTCGGAGTATTTCGCGAGTGCGGGGATCAGCATATTTTTCGTCTGCCAGAAGATCCGTTCTGAAATCGGGCAATCCACAATTTTGATGTCATGTTTAAACGCCATCGCCAGAGGGAGGATCCCGATCAGGAATGCATCAGCGCGTTCGAAGCAGAGATACTGCGCATACTCGTTTTCAACCTCGTACCAGATATTGTGTACCTCGCCGTCAAGCTGAATATCGCTGCAGAGTCTTGTATAGCCGGCATTCTCACCGGTCTGCTGCTGTAAATACGGCTTGTTGATCGTAATCATCGAAAGTAATCCGTCTCTTTCTTCAATATCTTTTTCAGCGGCTCTGCTCCGAGCTGCTCAACAGTCCTTCCTTCTGCCCGGAAAGAACGATTTGCCATTGCGGAAGCACAGTCGATCAAGGCTGTGCAGGTCGGTGTTGCCACCGAAAGGGCCTTACCGAGAGATTCCATCAAAACAAGCCCCTGAGAGACATCCTCCGTCAGGTATCTGGATTCCGGCTCGTAAGGTCCGTCCGGTGCAGAGTTCTCGGCGTAGTCAAAGAACACCTCTGTCGCATCTCTTGTGTCATCCAAAGAATTGCGGTGCTTGCAGGCTTCCACATAAGGCATCCGCTTGCAGCCCAGTTTTTCCAGCACCTGCATTTTTTCTTCATCAAGTGCACAGACCAGGTTCCAGACGTGCGGGGTGAACACCTCACGGTACATGGAATAACTGCCGCCGTGCTTTTTTACATATTCGATCCGCGGAACACTGAAAATCGCGCCGACCGTGTGAACGATCAGATTCGGATTATGCAATGCCGCTTCAACTACAGAATCTGTCAGTTCATACGGAAAGCCTAACTGACAAAGTATGTTTTCCGCTTTCGCCCGGTTCGCATCGGGATATACGCCAAAGGGATTTAAGGTGTTGCGGAACAGGACTTTTGTATGCCCCGGTGCAATGATCCGGCAATCAATCGGTGAGCTTTCGGCTTCAATGAGCGTAATGCTCTTTTTGCAGCATTTCAGAAAATAACATGTTGCCAGATACCCCGGCTCAACAAGGACTGTCTGTTCGTCTTCAATATGCTCACAAATCGAGCGGGTCAGCGCCTGCTGATAGTTGGTCTGGATGTAGATGATCAGCAGATCCTTGCCTTTGACTGCATCTGCAATGCTCTCTGTGACCGAAACAGCGGCCTCCCGCGCAGCGTCATTTTCGTGGAGCGTGACTGTTCCGCCTGCCCGGATCGCCTCGTAATGCTCGTTATGGAGTTTGTTGGAGGTTTTGCAAAGCGTTACCTCATGTCCCTTTAGGCTCAGATCAGCGGCAACCGTAGAGCCCGCATGTCCTACACCGAAAACGGCAATTTTCATACATTGTTCTCCTAATTATAAGTTCTCTTTGTACCATGCGATCGCTGCCTGAATGCCGCGGTCAAAGCTCCAATCGGGATCGTAGCCGAGTAAGCGTCTTGCCTTGGAGATGTCGGCGTTGGAGTGCTTGATATCACCCTTGCGGTCGGGTCCGAAATTCGGCTCGACGTCAACGCCGAGTGCCTTGGTCAAACCGTAATAGATGTCGATCAGGTATTCTCTGCCGCCGTAGGCAACATTGAACGCCTCGCCCGTCGCATCACTGGGTGCGATGCAGGCTTTGAGGTTTGCTTCCACAACATTTTCCACATAGGTAAAGTCGCGGCTCTGCCTGCCGTCACCGTTGATGGTGGGGGTTTCGCCGTGCATGAGCTGCATGATGAACTTCGGGATGACGGCGGCATACGCGCCGTTGGGATCCTGCCGTCTGCCGAAGACATTGAAATAACGCAGCCCGACGGTTTCCAGTCCGTAGTGCATGGTATATTGCTTTGCCCATTCCTCGTCACAGCGCTTGGTCAGTGCATACGGAGAAAGCAGATTTCCTTCCCTGCCCTCGGTCTTCGGCAGGTTCGGCTCGTCACCGTAAACGGAGGAACTGGAAGCATAGACAAACCGCTTCACGCCGTTTTGGCGGGATGCCTCCATCATGTTCAGTGTACCCTGAATGTTGTTGGCGCAGTAGAACAGCGGCATTTCGATGGAACGCGGAACGCTGCCCCACGCTGCCTGATTAAGAACATAATCGACACCCTCCGTTGCCTTCAGGCAGGTGTCATAATCCTTAATATCGCCCTTGATAAAGGTATAATTCGGATTGTCAAGGAACAGGTCAACATTTGCCTGCTTCCCGGTGGAAAGATCATCCAGACAGCAAACCTTATAGCCAAGCTTCAGGATCGCTTCACAAAGATTGGAGCCTATAAAACCAGCACCACCTGTGACTAAAAATACGCTGTTTCTGGGAAAATTTATACTTTCGTAGCCCATAATCAAACCCCATCATATAATTATAAATTATAAATGATAAATTACAGATTATAAATTTATCGGGATGAAGTTGTCTTGACAATTGCGGAGATAATCCGCAACAACTCAAGAATTTTCATATTTAGAGATTCAAATATTTCTTTGTTCATGAATTGCGTTGCATAAAGCAAACGAATCCAGTATTTTGTTTCGTTTGCTTCTTTCTGCGCTATGCTGATTTTTGAGATAAAGTCAGCTCTTGACTGTGCGTGCTGCGCTTCTGCAATATTCGCACCAATGCTTGTTCCGGAACGAATAAGTTGTTTTGTCAAAATGTATTCTCTTTTCTCTTGGGATATTTTCCTGCATTCCCGGACAATTGCAACAGCAAATTCGAAGCTTTTCTCTTCGATCAGATTTCCATCCATAATTAATAATTTATAATTTGTAATTTATAATTCAAAGTTTACAGTCTCCAGTAATAGTAGCCTGCTGCCTCATATGCCTTGCGGTCGAGTAAGCCCTTGAGGTCAAGCAGGACCTTGGGGGCATCTGCCTTATACAAGCCGTCGATCGTCTTCATTTCGATTGCCTTAAACTGCTCGTGGGCAACAGCGAGTATAACAGCATCCATATTCGAAATAGACGAAAAATCAACAAATTCAATTCCGTACAGGCGCTTTGCTTCGTCAGCGTCGGCATTCGGGTCGGCAATAACGGCGGTAATGCCGTATTCCTTCAGTTCGTTATAAATGTCAATGATTTTGGTGTTGCGGGTATCGGGGCAGTTTTCCTTAAAGGTAAAGCCGAGAATGGCAACCTTTGCATTTTTGACCGGCTTATCTGACTTAATCAGCTGCTTTACCAGATTTTCAGCACAGTACTTGCCCATATCGTCGTTAATACGGCGGCCGGACAGGATGATCTGGCTGTGATAACCGAGCTGCTCTGCCTTATAGGTCAGATAATACGGGTCAACACCGATGCAATGACCGCCGACAAGACCCGGCTGGAATTTCAGGAAATTCCACTTCGTTCCGGCAGCCTCTAAAACAGACTTTGTGTCAATTCCCATTTTGTTAAAGATGATCGACAGCTCGTTCATAAATGCAATATTGATGTCGCGCTGGCTGTTTTCGATGACCTTGGCTGCCTCTGCGACCTTAATGGACTCCGCGCGATGTACGCCTGCTTCAACGACCAGCTCATAGATATGTGCGATTTCATCAAGCGTTTCTGCATCCATACCGGAAACGATTTTCTTGATAGTTTCCAGTCTATGAACCTTGTCGCCCGGATTGATACGCTCGGGAGAATAACCGATTTTGAAATCAACGCCGCACTTCAATCCGGATTCTCTTTCCAGAATCGGAACGCAGACATCCTCGGTCACACCCGGATAGACCGTAGATTCAAATACAACGATGCTCCCCTTCTGCAGATTTCTGCCGAGAATTCTGCTCGCACCTTCGACCGGTGTCAGATCGGGCGTATGATCGTCATTGACAGGGGTAGGAACCGCAACGATATGGAATTTTGCCTCACGAAGCTTCGTTTCGTCCGAAGTGAAATCTACCTTGCAGTTCCTGATCGCGTCGTTTCCGACCTCATTCGTCGGGTCAATACCGGACTTATAAAGGTCGATCTTTGCCGCATTCAGGTCGAAACCGACAACATCGATCTTCTTGGAAAACGCAACAGCGATCGGCATGCCGACATAGCCGAGGCCGACCAGAGAAAGCTTCTCTTCTTTTGCAACGATTTTTTCATACAGAGACATGTGCTATACCTCCACTTTTTGAGCAGTAACTGCTTCAATTTCTTTCAGGTATTTGGAAATCACGATCTCACGATCAAATTCGTGTTCCATTTTTTCTCTTGCCGCTTTTCCCATGCGGCGATGTTCTTCTTCGCTTTGGGCAAGGAATTTTCTGACCGCCTCCGTGAGAGCTTCTGCATCTTGAACCGCAAAAGTTAAGCCGGTTTTGCCGTCATCAATGACCTCACGGCATCCCGGAATATCGCTTGCCAGCGTCGGTCTCCCTGCGGCGGCAGCTTCCATCAGCACATTTGCCATACCCTCATGATAGGACGGATGGCAGACGCAGTGACAAGTTGAAATCACATCATGTACCTCGGGCTGCGTCAGCTCGCCGTGGTAGATCATCTGTGGGTTATCTTTCATTTCATCCACAAACATCTGATACGACTCTTCTTCGATCCACCCGACAATGTGGAAACGTACCTTCGGATACTCCGGCAGGATGCGCTTCGTCATTTTAAAGAACTCGTCATAGCCCTTATCCTGACGCAATCTGGAAATGATGGCAATATCGATTGAATCCGCCTCGGAAGGATAGTCCGAGAAAGAATGCAGAGACAGATTCACGCCAGAGCCGGGCAGCAGCTCCGTATGTCCTTTGACAATGCCGCGTTCGCGGAAGTAGTCCAGATTGCCCTGATTTTGAAAGAACACACAGGAGGATTTCCGGTAACCGTACTTCTGCAGCCTCAGCATCAGCTTCTTAAGCAAGCTCTCCGTTTGCAGGACACTGCCAAGTCCGGTCACATTGTTGATGTACGGAATTTTTTTTGCCGCGGCGGCAATACTGCCGTAAATATTGGGCTTAACCGTAAAGGTAAGCACGCAATCCGGCTGAATCTCTTTGATTTGTTGTTTATAAATGCGGATCAGCTTCAACTCCGACAAGGGATTTGTCCCATGGCGGCTGATCGGCGCGGTGATGACTTTGCAGCCACGCTCCGTAAACGCCGTATTGCGCTCATCCTCCGGAACGCTGATCACGACCTCATGCCCCTGTGCAATAAATCGCTCGATCAGTTCCATGCGGAAATTTGCAAGCGTTTTATAGTCATTGGCAATAATCAGAATTTTGCTCACTTTAAGGCTTCCTTTATGCGCTGTGCGATCTTTGCGGCACTCATGCCGTAATGATTGCGCAGATATTTTTGTGTTCCGACAATGCAGGAATAGGTGTCCTCAATGCCGATACGCAGCAGTCTTGCATGCTGTGGCAGCTCGGAGAGCACCTCTGCAACCGCGCTGCCAAAGCCGCCGATCACATTGTTTTCCTCCACCGAGACAAGCAGCTCATATCGCGACGCAAGGTCTCGGATGCAGTTGGCATCCAAAGGCTTCACCGTTGGGAAGGTATAAGCAGCAGGATTGAGACCGTCCTCACGAAGCAGTTTGATCGTATCCTGCACCTCGTCAAAAATCGCGCCGCAGGACAGAATGGCAATCCGCTCGCCGTCACGTGCGGGAATCGCCTTACCGATCTCAAAATGCTCCAGATGCTCACGGACAGACGGCTCACCGCCTCTGCCGAGGCGCAGATAGAAGGTACCCGGCGTTTCATACATGGCTCTGACTGCCGCCTCTGCTTCATCTGCATCAGCAGGTGTCAGGACAGTGACATCCGGCAGCGATCGGATCATGGAAATATCTTCCGTCGCATGGTGGCTCATACCGAGAGAACCGTAAACAAAGCCGCCGCCAACACAGATAACTTTTACATTCGCGCCGTGATACGCACAGTCATTGCGAATCTGCTCAATGCAGCGCAGCGTCGGGAAATTACCGATAGAATAGGTAAAAACAGTCTTTCCCTCAAGCGCCATGCCGGCAGCCATGCCCGTCATATTCTGTTCAGCAATGCCTGCGTTGATAAACTGATCGGGCACTCCTTCCCAGTAAGCCTCTAATCCGACAAACCCGAGGCCGCCTGCAGTCAGCACGGCGTCCGGATCTTTTGTTGCAAGTTCCACCAGGGTGGCACTCGCACTCGTCCTCCTCGACAGTCACCATCCTTCTCGTATGGGTCTGTCACGCCTGCGGGCAA
>PITX01000006.1 GCA_017577345.1 Clostridiales bacterium | reverse complement strand
GTAGCAGATGATGTAATAAAGCAAGGCGCGAATCAGATACGCCACCGCCATAGAGCCCATGACGATGAAGAAAATCATGTATTTCTGATCGGGCAGAAGATTATTCATCGACCAGCGTGACACCAGCGGAAACGCCAGATCGACTGCCGCGACTAACAGCGCGCAGAGCATGTCCAGCGCGAACAGCTTGCGGTGCGGCTTGAAGTAGCTGAGGAAAATGCGGATGAGGTTATGTTCCTGATAATACTTCGTGTTCATCGTTTTGTCCTTCTACAATGTTATGGATCCATATCCCTTTTTTGATCATGATCAGACCGACGGCGCATTTGCCGATGTCAACGAGCTGACAGATCAGGTAGAGCGGCACGATGGAAATACCGACCACATGGGTCAGAAACATTGCCAGCGGCACGGTCAGCACGCAGACATAGAAGCTGTCGAAAAAGAAGGTGATCAGCGTTTTTCCGCCGGAGCGCAGGGTGAAATAGCAGGCGTTCGCAAGACTGTTGATCGGCATACACAGCGCAGTAATGATGATAAATTTCGTCGCAAGCGAACGAATTTCCTCTGTGGTGTTATAGATCTGCGGGAACAGCGGAGCCACTGCCGCCATGATGCCGCCGATGGCGAAACAGATCGCTACGGAGAAGAAGATCAGCTTCCGGTCGGTATCGACTGCCTCCTCCGGTTTGTTCGCACCCAGGAGCTGACCGACAATGATGCCGATGGCACTGCCCATGGCGAGGAACGCAACATTAAAGACATTGGAGATCGTCCGGCTGATATTGTCTGCAGAAACGACATCATAGCCGTGCTGTGAGAACGCCTGTGACAGAAGCGCCATGCCGCCGGCCCACAGGGTTTCGTTGATCATGAGGGGCAGGGTCTTCTTTGTGATCTGCAGAAACAGCTCCTTCGGTATACGCATGGAGCGGTAAGCGCCGACGATAAAGGGGCATTTCCGCGGATGCAGGTGCGTCCACAGCATGACGACAGCAAGCTCCACGAAGCGTGCGATCACGGTGGCGATCGCCGCACCTGCGGAGCCGAGGGCGGGAAAGCCCAGGAAGCCGAAAATCAGTAAGGTGTTGAAGCAGAGGTTGACAAGGACAGAGACGATGCCCGCGACCATCGGAACGACGGTCTGCCCACATTCGCGGAGCGTTCCGGCGTAGCACTGCGTCAGAACGAACGGCACAAGACCAAGCAGAAGAATGTGCAGATATTCTTTGGAATAGCCGAGGCTTGCTTCGATCTCCTGCGGCGTACCCTCACCGCGCAGATAGAGCATGATCAGCGACTCGTCAAACAGCAGAAAAACGGAAATGCCGATCACAGTCAGCACCGTGCAAATGAGAAGCTTGTAGCGAAAGGCACTGCGCACGCCTGTATGATTTCCACTGCCGTAGAACTGTGCGCCGAAAATACCGGCACCGGAAACAGCACCGAAAATAGCAAGGTTGAAGACGAAAATCAGCGTGTTGGCGATGGAAACACCGGTCATCTGCTCCGTACCGACACGACCGACCATGATGTTATCGAGCATACCGACAAACTGCGTGATGCCGTTCTGGATCATGATCGGCACAGCGACAGCCAGTGCCATGCGGTAAAAGGCTTTATCGCCGATGTATTTTTTTCTGAGGGAAGTGTACATGGTGGTTTCTCCAATAACTTATTACAAAGCATTATTCTATCAAATTTCATCGGGAAAAGCAACCGTAAAAAACCGCCGAGTGTCTCAGAAAACACTCGGCGGTTTTATGATGCAAAGCATATATCAAAGCTTTTCCAGAATGGCAACCAGATAGTCCCAGGTACGCTGCGTGGAGGCAAGGTCAAGGCGTTCCCGGCTGGTGTGAATATCGTGCATCTGCGGTCCGAAGGAAACCGCGTCCAAGCCGGGCAGCCGGTCGGAGAAAATGCCGCATTCCAAGCCGGCATGAATAGCCTCCACGACCGGCTCCTTTCCGTACAGCTCACGGAAAACAGAAACCATCACATCGCGCAGACGCGACTGCTTCTGATATTCCCAGGCAGGATATTCACCGGATTCCGTGTAGCTTGCGCCGTTGGCAAGACCGATTGTTTTTACCGTGCCGATCAGCTCTGTCTTCTCTGTGTTGACGGAGCTGCGGACGGAGAAGGTCATCGTGACCGTATTCTCCTGCGTTTTCAGGATGCCGAGATTGAGGGAGGTCTGCACAAGACCGGAAATATCCTCGCTCATTTTCTGTACGCCGTTTGGAAGCTCGTTCAGAAGCGCGATCACGGCACGGCTGCTTTCCTCCTGCATCGGAAGCATCGTGCTTTGTGCGGGGATGCAGTAGAATTCTGCCTCGGTTTCCGTCGGCGGCAGCAGTTTTTTTACCTGCTCTGCGCAGGAGCGGAAGGCTTCTGCCGGATCGTCCGCAACGACCAGCGCCTCGCACGATCTCGGGATCGCGTTGTCCTTGCTGCCGCCGTCAATGCGGATCAGCCGGACAGGAAGCTCTTTCAGAACAGAGGCAAGCACCTTGCTTGCGTTGGCTCTGCCGCTGTTGATCTCCACGCCGCTGTGACCGCCGATCAGGTTTTCCACACCCATGCGCCAGATCGTCCCTGCGTTCTGCTCCCGAACTACGGGACGGGTGAGGGTGGAGGTCGCACCGCCGGCGCAGCTCACGGTCAGTATCCCCTCGTCTTCAGAGTCACAGTTGAGCAGGATCCTGCCCTGGAGCACGCTCATATCCATCGCGTCCGCGCCGAGCATACCGATTTCCTCGTCCACGGTGAACACCGCCTCGATGGGCGGGTGCTTCAGCTCGGTCGATGCAAGCACTGCCAACGCATACGCTACGGCAATGCCGTCATCGCCGCCGAGCGTTGTACCCTCTGCAAAAATATATTTGCCGTCACACCGCAGTTTCAGACCGTCCGAGGAAAAGTCGATGGCGCAGTCAGCGTCCTTCTCGCAGACCATGTCAAGATGCCCCTGCAGAATGACGGTCGGATGGTCCTCATAGCCCGGTGAAGCGGGCTTAAAAATCACAACATTGTTGTGATCGTCCTGCACATAGCGCAGACCGTGCTCGCGTGCAAAACGGACGCAGTAATCCGAGATCCGCTTGGTGTCGCGGGAGCCGTGCGGAATGGCACAGATCTCTTCAAAATACCGCAGTGCCTCCTGCGGTCTGTACTGCTCTAAAACTCGCATAAAAAAGCCTCCTGTTAATATTTCGGCAGAATGACGCGGAAGGTCGAGCCTTCGCCGGGCTTGCTGAGTACCTCGATCACGCCGTCGGACAGCTCTACGATACGCTTGACCAAAGACAGTCCCAAGCCGTTTCCGTGCGCCTTATGGGAGCTGTCTGCCTGATAGAATTTTTCAAAGATCCGTCTCTGCACCTCGGGAGTCATGCCGCAGCCGTGATCTTGAATGCTGACAACGACGCATTCCTTCTGATCGAGCAGACGAATATGGATTTGCTGACCGTCCGGGCTGAATTTGATGGCATTGCTCAAAAGATTTGTCCACACATGGGTGAGCAGGCTTTCACAGCCGTAAAAAACGACCTCGTCCAGCGCGACATCGAAGGAAATATTCTTCTCCGACCATGCAGGCTCCAGAGATACGACAGCCTGCCGGAGCTGTTCATCCAGACGGAATTTTTTGTACTGCTCCGCAAGCGACTTGCTTTCGATCTTGGAGAGCATGAGAATATTTCCGACCAATGTGGTCAGACGGTGAATATTATATAGTATTTTATCCAGATATTCACCGTGCTCCTGTGCGCTCAGGGAGGGATCCTGCAGCAGCATGGCGTAGCCCTCAATGGCGGTCAGCGGCGTTTTGAATTCGTGGGAGACATTGGCGACAAAGTCGTTGCTCAGGGTGGAAATGCTGTTAAGCTCGCGCACCATGGCGTTAAAGTTGCGGAAGGTGGTCTGCACCTCCTCCAGTTTGCTCGAATCGCTGACGGCGATGGAGAAATTGCCGCGGGCGACCTCCTTCGACGCCTTACTCAGCTTGACCATCGGCGCGAGGATACGCCGTCCGACGAAGAAGCTCATCATGCCGCCGGCAACCGCCGCTACCACGAAAATGGAGATTAGTGTGATGTAGCTGAGCTGATAGCTGACATTCAGCGCGTCCAGCAAAAACAGCACGCCCGTGACCATCGCACCGGAAAACAGAACGATGATGACGACGATCAGCGAATAGTACGCCCGCATACGCGGGGACATCTTATCATTCACGGCGTTTCACCGCCTTATAACCGATGCCTCGCACCGTGACGATTTCAAAGTCCGGATTGTCCCGAAAACGGTCACGCAGACGATTGATATGCACATCCACGGTACGCGGATCCGTCTGCGAGTCCATGCCCCAGATGTCATCCATGAGCTGCTGCCGCGTGTAGATGTGACCGGGGGAGCAGATCAGCTTGTAAAGAAGCAAAAATTCCTTCTGCGGGAGAACTGCCTCGGTACTGCCGCAGCGCACGGAGAAAGAGTCGATTTCAAAGGTCGTATCGCCGATGCTCTGCCTGCGTTCGGCAACGATCTGCGCACGGCGCAAAAGAGCGTTGATCCGCAGAACCATCTCATTGACATTGACGGGCTTGACCATATAATCATCCGTTCCTGCGAGGAAGCCGGACTGCATATCCTGAAAGCTGTCCTTGGCGGTGATCATCAGGACGGGAACCGTATTGCCGGCTTCGCGCAGACTGCGCACTAAGGCGTAGCCGTCCACGAGCGGCATCATAATATCGGAAACGATCAGATCAATATATTCATGCTCCAGTGTCTCCAGCGCGGCTGCACCGTCCGGTACGCCGATCGCGGTAAAGCCGTTGCGGCTCAGGACACGGCAAAACATCTGCCGGAGCTCACTGTCGTCTTCGGCAACCAGAATTTTGAACATACGCATCCCTCCACCTTGCAGTATATCACAGGCAGGCGGGGTTTGTAAAAGAAAAAGTCCCGAATTTTAACAAAAATTGATTTTCGGTTGATATTCAGTTGATATTAGCGGCTTATACTACAATACAGAACGGTAAAAAAGTGACCGAGGTGAGGCAAACCCATGAGCGAGAAAGACCGTAAGCAGATCTTGCAGGCACAGCATGTGGATACAGATCGGATCTTTACCCTGCCGAATATGCTGAGTTTTCTGCGGCTTTTGCTGATTCCGCTGATTGTCTATTTCTTTGAAACAGATCAATACTGGTGGGCATTCGGTATGCTGCTGCTGTCGGGCGCGACGGATGTGATCGACGGCTGGATCGCCCGTACCTTCCATCTCGTTTCGGACTTCGGCAAGGCACTCGATCCCATCGCGGATAAGCTGACGCAGATCGCCGTCCTGTTCTGCCTCATGCGGGAATACTGGTGGGTGCTGGCAGCTCTGCTGTTTAAGGAGATCTTCATCGGTGTATTGACGCTGATCGCACTGCACCGCACGCATAGCATATATTCTGCCGGCTGGTACGGTAAGCTCTGTACTGTGGTGATCTATCTGTCCATGTTTGTGCTGATTTTGTGGAAGCCTGTCATCGGCACCGCACCGAACCCCACCTTTGTCCTGATCGACTCTGTTGTGATCGTCGCACTGATCCTGCTTGCTTTTGTCAAATATCTGATTTATTTTCTGCGGATCTTACGGGAGGCGCGTGCCGATGACACGCGGGAAGCTACATGAGGCGGCGGTTTCTGACCTTTTGGGTCAACCGTCGTGAGCACATCGGCAACCGCCTGCGCAACGGCGCGAAAAACCGCTATTTCCGCTGCCCTGCCTGCAGAGCGGTACAGGCCGTCCCCATCGGTCGCGGGCAGACCAAGATCGTCTGCCGCCGCTGCGGAGAGATATTCCTGAGAAGAACATGAAAAATGCACGCTTCGGCGTGCATTTTTTGGAACAAAGACAGGATAAATTCGTCTATTTTATAAAACCATAGGGGGGTTACAATATGAAAAAGTTTCTGACGGGCTTACTTCTGGCAGCTTTGGGATTACAGATGTTCGGCTGTGCGGCGCAGCAGACTGCGCCGGACGAGACAAATGAAACTGCCGCGGAGCAGAAGGAAGAGATCATTCAGCAGGATGCAGCAGCGGATTTCGCGCTTGCATTGCTGCGTAACTGCGAAAATGGAGAGGATAACTGCATCCTTTCACCCTACAGCATCCTGACGGCACTTGCCATGACGGTCAACGGCGCAGACGGAGAGACCCTGCGGCAGTTTGAGGCGGTGCTCGGTATGCCGTGCGAAACGCTCAATGCCTATCTGCATGGCTGCTTTGCCGCAGAAGGGCAGGAGGTCGCAAGCGCAAATTCCGTCTGGCTGCGCGAGGAAGACGGTTTTGCGCTGAAGGAGGAATTCCGCGAAAACACGCAGGAGCTGTTCGGCGCGGAGACCTTCACCGCGCCCTTTGACGCGCAGACCGTGGCGCAGGTCAATGCCTGGGTCAGCGACCACACAAAGCAGCGCATTGAACGGATCGTGGAGACACTGGACGATGCTTCCATGGTGCTCATCAATGCCCTGAGCTTTGACGCGGAATGGGAAAGAAAATACACCGCCGCCGATGTGAGAAACGGAGCCTTTACCGCGGCGGACGGAACGATGCAGGAGGTCAAGATGCTCTGCGGCAGAGAAAATGCCTATCTGGATGACGGCATGGCGACCGGCTTCATCAAGTCCTATGCAGGCGGAAAATACAGCTTTGTCGCGCTGCTGCCGAACGAGGGCGTGGATATGCAGACATACCTATCCGACCTGACGGGAAGCAAGCTCCTTGCGACCATCCACGGCGCATCGGAAGAATCGGTGACGACCAAAATGCCAAAGCTGAAAACCGAGACCTCACTGTACCTTTCAGAGCCGCTGATCGCCATGGGACTGACAGACGCGTTCTCCGATGCGGCGGATTTCAGCCGCATGGCAACGGAAAACCAATATATTGACGAAGTGATTCACAAGACCTATCTGAAGATCGACGAGGAGGGGACGGAGGCGGCTGCCGCTACCGCGGTCTTGATGACAAAATCCGCAAGACCCGAAAGGAACGGACGGTCGGTCACGCTCGACCGCCCGTATGTCATGGCGATCATCGATCATGAGACCGATTGCCTGCTCTTCCTCGGCGTTGTGAACGGTATTCCGGAATAATTGCAAAAAAAGACTTGTTTTTACCACCGAAATAACATATGATAAGGTAACTGCGAACTTGTTATTCCGGAAGAAGGTATTTTGTGAGAAAACTGAGTGTCTGCGTCCTGTTCGGCGGCATTTCGCCGGAGCATGAAGTTTCCCTGCGTTCGGCGGAATCGGTGCTGAACAATCTGGACAAGAATAAATATAATATTTTCCCGGTCGGCATTACCAAGAGCGGCGACTGGATCCTCTACGGCGGCGACGACTACAGCAAGCTGCCGAGCGGGGAGTGGGTCAACTGCGAGAAAAACCGCCGCGCTGCCATTTCGCCCGTCCGCGGGCAGGGGCTTCTGAGCTTTGAGGGTGACTGCGTGGTGCGCGAGCGCATTGATGTCGTGTTCCCCGTCCTGCACGGCGAAAACGGCGAGGACGGCGCGATGCAGGGGCTTTTGCAGCTTGCAGGTATTGCCTATGTCGGCCCTCATGTGACGGCTTCCGCCGCCTGCATGGATAAAACAGTGACGAAGCTCGTTGCCGACAGCGCGGGCATCCGTCAGGCGGCGTGGCATCCGGTTACGGCGCAGGAGCTTGCGTCCAATCCCGATGCGGTGCTTGACGCGGTGGAGAAGAAATTCTCTTATCCCGTTTTTGTCAAGCCTGCAGGCACCGGCTCATCGGTCGGCGTCGCAAAGGCAAAGGGAAGAGAAGCCCTGCGCACGGCATTGGAAAATGCGGCAAAATTCGACCGAAAGGTTTTGGTCGAGGAATTTATCAACGGTCACGAGGTCGAGGTCGCAGTGCTGGGCAACGATTCCCCAGCTGCTTCCGTCTGCGGTGAAATCGACGCCGGAACGGAATTCTACGACTACGATGCCAAGTATATTTCCGACTGCGCCCGCCTGTTCATCCCCGCCCGCATTGACGATGCGGCGGCGGAGCGTGTGCGTGAGACTGCGATCAAGGTCTACCAGGCGATGGGCTGCCGCGGTCTTTCCCGTGTGGATTTCTTCGTGACCTACGAGAATAATGAGGTCGTCTTCAATGAGATCAACACCATTCCCGGCTTTACCTCCATTTCCATGTATCCCAAGCTCTTTGCCGCAAGCGGTATCCCTTACAGCGAACTGCTGGATCGGCTGCTGGAGCTGGCACTGGAGGATTGAGCATGGAGAAAGAGGTTCTGCTGACCATCACCGGAACACAGCATTTTCAGGACGAAGAGCCGGAGACGACCAAGCTGGTCACGGAGGGCATCCTGCGCTGTGAGGACGGTGCGGTAGAGCTGTCCTATGAGGAAACGGAGCTGACCGGTCTGACCGGCACGCAGACGACCTTTCGCATCGAGGGCGCACGCGTCATTCTGACCCGCACGGGCGCACTGGAATCGCGCATGGTATTTGCCGTCGGGCAGGAGGATCGCTCCCTGTATGACATCGGCTACGGCGCACTGATGATCGCCGTGCGTGCGGAAAGCATCCGCTCGGATGTGAACGAAAACGGCGGCACTTTGCAGGTTTCCTATGCCATCTCCATTGAAGAGGAGACGGCAGGCACGATCGAATATCTGATTGAAGTCCGTCCCAAGCAGTAAGACAACAAGGAGAGAGAACGATGCTGTTTGACCTGTTTCGACATGAGGAGCTTCGCCAATGTACCCCCGAGGAATGGAAAAAGCAATGGCAGAGTCTTGTCCCGCCGGAAAACCGCGATGTGCCGATCACCTATGAGGGACAGACGGTCGTCGCCTTCATACAGGTCAATCACTATGTAATGATGCTGCAGGACGGGCTTTTGATGGAGGCATCGTTTTTTGATGTCTGCGAATTTTTTCAGCTTGCAGGCTACCATGTGATTTGGCTGATGCGCTGCACACAGGATATTCATAATGGCTATCTCAAGCTGGTGGAGAATGACAACGGACGCCTTTGCCGCTGGCTGTGGAAGAGCCCGACGACCAATTTTGACCGCTGGACATCGGATAACTGCTGCGCAAGCATCGTCCTGCAATGGCGGCCGATTCCCGACGGCGGCTTGCAGAGCTGTAACGAACGGATGCTGCAGCGGGTCATCTGGTCGGAGAGCGATACCCCGGAGGAAATGATCCCCGGACGCACGCGCTTTACCACGGCAGGCGTTCCGGCAACCCCTGTACAGCTTTTGCGCTGGCTGAACGGCGCGGCTTTATCGGAATTGTAAAAAATCGGCTGTTGCATGTTTCTGTGCAACAGCCGTTTTTTTAGGAAAAATATACACGGTGCAATTTTTTACGCCTCATTCGCGTCTATATAGGTGAAAGGCGCTTTTCACAGAAAAACAGGAGGTGATTCGTTGGAGGATGGAGAGATCATCCGGTGCTTACAGCAGCGTGATGAAACGGCGGCGACCTGCTCGGCAGCGATGTGCTTACCCTGCAGCTTGCAGACGGCAGCACATATCCTGCTGTGATCTATCAGACCCAGAGCCGCGATAAGCACACGACCGTTGTGCAGTATACCTTTGAGATCCCGCAGGATCTGACGAAGGCGGAAGCACTGATCTTTGACGGCATCGCCGTCCCTCTGCATTGACGAGGGGCTGAAGCAAAATTCGCAATTTGCACAATACTGTCATTTCGCAGGGAGAACGATGACCTTGTCCCCCTGCGAAAGAGAAATGGAAATGTCAAGAAACGCTTCATCCTTTGTCCCCCTTGCTAAAGGGGGTGGCGCGGCGGCAGCCGTGCCGGGGTGTTTCATCAGTTCCGTTCCTACCTGTCCCCCTTGCTAAAGGGGGTGGCGCGGCGTCAGCCGTGCCGGGGGATTATTCGTCCAATCGGTCAATGGCAGCATAATATCGGTGCATCCAATCCCTCAGTCAGCTTCGCTGACAGCTCCCTTTAGCAAGGGAGCCTTTCGGGTGCAAATCAGGCACATCACCCATGTGACGGAAAAGTCCGAAACAGGAAAGGCACGGATTGCCACGCCGATTTCATCGGCTCGCAATGACACGCTTGGCAGTCTGCCCGTTATAAGCCGAGGTTGAATGATACCGGAAAATCTCTCAGTTCTGTCATTGCGAGGGAGCGAAAGTGGTATAATGCAACGCGACCGTGGCAATCTGTCCGTCGCAGATTTGTACTCTGTTCCGATGATAATAAGCACGATTATAACGGAAAATCCAAAGCCTCCCTTTACACAGGGGAGCCTCCTTCCGTCCCCCTTGCTAAAGGGGGTGGCACGGCGCAAGCCGTGCCGGGGGATTATTCGTCCAATCGGTCAATGGCAGCATAATTTCGGTGCATCCAATCCCTCAGTCAGCTTCGCTGACAGCTCCCTCAAGGTGAATTGCCCCGCAGGGGCAAGAGAGGGCGGCCTGGGCCGTTACACAAGGGAGCCTTTCGGGTGCAAATCAGGCACATCACCCATGTGACGGAAAAGTCCGAAACAGGAAAGACACGGATTGCCACGCAGCTTCGCTGCTCGCAATGACACGACTGAAAAACTTTCCGTGTAAACCGAGTTTGACATTTTGAGAAAACTTCCCGTTTCTGTCATTGCGAGGGAGCAATGCGACCGTGGCAATCTGTCCGTCGCAGATTTGTACTATGTTCCGATAATAATAAGCACGATTGTATCGGAAAAATCCAAAGCCTCCCTTTACACAAGGAACCTCCTTCTGTCCCCCTTGCTAAAGGGGGTGGCACGGCGGCAGCCGTGCCGGGGGATTTCATCAGTTCCGTTCCTACCTGTCCCCCTTGCTAAAGGGGGTGGCGCGGCGTAAGCCGTGCCGGGGGATTATTCGTCCAATCGGTCAATGGCAGCATAATATCGGTGCATCCAATCCCTCAGTCAGCTTCGCTGACAGCTCCCTTTACACAAGGGAGCCTTTCGGTGCAAATCAGGCACATCACCCATGTGACGGAAAAATCCGAAACAGGAAAGACACGGATTGCCACGCAGCTTCGCTGCTCGCAATGACACGACTGAAAAACTTTCCGTGTAAACCGAGTTTGACATTTTGAGAAAACTTCCCGTTTCTGTCATTGCGAGGTTTGCAATGCGACCGTGGCAATCTGTCCGTCGCAGATTTGTACTCTGTTCCGATGATAATACGCACGATTGTATCGGAAAAATCCAAAGCCTCCCTTTAGCAAGGGAGCCTATAGGCTTGCCAATCAGGCAGATCAGCCGCACGGAAAATTCTTTCAATGCAACGCGGTGCCCGGCTATGCACCGACGGTGTGCGTGACCTTTTGAACGGACAGCAGGACGAGCAGTCCTCCTGCCACGGAGACCGCGATGCAGATGGTCAGCATCATCGGCACACCAAAGGCGTCGATCAGCGAGCCGCCCATGGCGTAGGCAAGCAGACAGCCGAGGGTGTTTGCCGTGCCGAGGTAGGTCTGCCCCTTGACGACGTTGCGCTTCGGCACGACCGTGCCGACATAGTAGACCGTGCTGACGGCAAAGAGCGCAAAGCCGAGCATCTGCATCACCTGCGCCCCGTAGAGACCTGCCGCGCCGGGCAGAAGCAGGGTCAGCACCAGCCGCAGCGTCATGCATAGGCATGACAGCAGCAGAAGCAGGTCACAGCGCACCTTTTTGACCACGGCGGTAAAAAAGAACATGGCGGGGATCTCCACCACGGCGGCGATCAGCAGTGCCGTTCCCTGTACCGCCGTTGCCGCGGCATCGTCCGCACCGGGTGCTTTGAGCTGTGCCACGCGGAACATGCAGTTGCTCAGGACATTATGCCCGACATAGAGCAAAATCGCGCCAAGCAGGAAGCCGATCATCTTCGGATTTTCGCGGAAAAATTCCTTCGCGGAGGTCGGCTTGTCCTCCTTGCGCGCGGAAAGCCGTCTGCCGACGGGCATCAGAAGCACAGAGAGCATGACAAAGGCGGCAGTTGCCGCGCCGGCAGCTGCCACGCCGGACATGCCGAGCCTGCCGATCAGTACCGGCGCGACCCGTGCGGCAACGCCGAAGCTGACCGAGCCGATGCCGCGTGCCAGACCGAAATTGATGTTTTGTCCGCTTCGGATCCCCTCCATGCCGAGGGCGTTGGCAAACGACGGAAGCACCTGCAGTCCGACACATGCGCCTGCAAAGAGAAGCGCAGTTCCCGCCGTGCCGAAGTACGGAAGCAATGTCGCAGACGCGCAGACGCTTGTCAGTGCACCGCTGAACAGCAGTATGCTCCGCACGCTTAAGTTCGTCCGGTCAGAGGCGGCGGTCAGCACCGGCTGCAGAAGAACGGCAAGTGCCGTCGCGGCGCACAGAATCAGCCCTGCCGCGGTGTCCGTCAGTCCGAGCTTCTCCGTCAGATAGGGGTTGGCGTAGGAAAACAGGAAGCCGTAGGTCGCCCAGAGCATCGCCTGCAAAAAAATGTACTGCGGCGTTGCGGAGTTGCTTTTCTTTCTCATTTCAGCCTCTCAAAATACCAGACCAGGAGCAGATCTGCCACCTCGCCGTAGGATTGTACGCCGGTTTTCACCGAAAAGCTTTTTAAGTAGGTATCATAGACCTTGTCGCTCAGCTCCGCCGCCGTCTCATTGCGCAGGGCGCGGTAATGCTCCACAGAATCGCTCCAATCGCGGGCGACCTCTGCGCTGACACCGCGCCAGATCTCCGCGGCGGCAGTCGGATCCTGCCCGTAGAGAGCGTTATAGCAGTAGCGGAAGGCGGCATAGTAGCCGGAATAGCGGAATTCGGGACGCGAATTGGCGGCGCAGGCAAGGAAGCCGGCGAAATTCGCCTCATCCTCCCGCGCAAATGCCATCCGATGCCCGATCTCATGGCACATCGTATAGGGCATGGACGCGCTGTGCGTCGTCGTGCTGACACAGCTTTCTCCCGTCAGACAGAGAAAGACGCCCGTCGTGCCGAGCTTGCCCTGCAGGGGGCTTGACAGGAGCTTTTTCACGCGCACCGTTGAGCCGTCAAAGCCCTCGATGCTTTGACTGAGCGTTTCGTAGCCCTCCCCTGCCGCGCTTGCCAGCTCGCCGAAATCGTATTCGACCATCACGCCGTTTTCGTCGCGTTCGACCGTCTGCGCCGTTTCATTGGCGCGGTCGCGGTAGTAGATCGTCGCCTCCTTGAGCTCCTCCACGGTAAACTGCCGGTCGGAAAGTCCCAAGCGCTCGCGCATGGGCGGTGCGTAGTAGTTGAGTCCCCAACTGCCGACAAATGCCGTCAGCAGGATGCAGACGATCAGCAAAACGCCTGTCAGCCAGCGTACCATGCGCTTTTTAATGATCGCGCGCACCAGAGAGATGAAAAACCACGCAATCAGCGCGATCAGCAGAATTTCGCACAGAGCGAACGGAATGACTGAGGTCGCGCCCGCCAAAATTGCCGTCACCCAGCGGGAAAACGCCGGGTAAAACCCGAAGAAAAATGCGCCGAAATATTTTGCCGCCAATACGCCGAGGGCGGTCAGGATCAGCAGTGCGCCCGAAAGCGTCAGCCGCAGGATCGTTTTTGTCATTTTCTATCTCCCTATCAGTGCGCAAAACAGGGAAAGTCCCGTTTGCAGTACGCTCTCGTCAAAATCAAAGTGCGGGGAATGCAGCGGCTCCGTATCGCCCGTTCCCAGCAGGAAGAATACACCCGGCACATGCCGCTGGTAGACGGAAAAATCCTCCGTGATATAGGTCGGCTCGGTCTCGGCGATCGGAAAGCGTGTTTTTGCTTCGCTGAGAAGTGCAGCGTCATTCGTCACGGGCGGGTAGCCCTCAGAGCAGGAAATCTCTACCTTGCAGCCGCTGCGCTTCTCGATCGTTTCCGCAAGCTCTGACAGCTTCCTCCGGAGCTGTTCGTACACCGTGTCCTCAAAGCAGCGCAGAGAGCCTTCCAAAACGCTCCTGCCGCTGACGCTGTTGCGCACTTCGCCGCTGTCCATCTTTCCGAAGCGCAGAAGGCAGGGCAGACCGTCGGAAAAGGCATACGCCGACATGACAAAATTCACCGCGGCAAGCAGGGCATCGTCTCCCTCACGCCAGCGGGCAAGGTGGGTGCTTTTGCCCGTGAAGGTCACTGTCAGCTCGCACGAGCGTGCCATCATCCCGCCCTCGCAGGAGGCAACCGTGCCTTTTTTCAGTCCCGGCCACAGATGCAGACCGTAAACTCGGTTTACATAATATTTTTCAAGCAGTCCCGTCTCGCAGATCGCCTTTGCCCCGCCGGTCGTCTCCTCGGCAGGCTCAAAGATCAGCAGCACATTGCGCTGTGCCGTCTTTTTTTTCGCCAGCTCCTGCGCCAGACCGAGCAGGATCGCCATGTGTCCGTCATGGCCGCAGGCGTGCATTTTTCCCGGATGCTCTGAGGCAAACGGCAGTCCGGTCTGCTCGGAAACAGTCAGTCCGTCCATATCGCTGCGGAAGGCGACGGTCTCGGAGCTACCGAAGTCAAAATAGGCACAGACGGCGTTTTCGACCGGAGAAAACACCTCGCACGGAAGCCCGGACAGCACGCTTTTCAGGTAGGCGGCGGTCTGCGCTACCTGCCAGTCCGTCTCCGGAATGCGATGCAGAGCGCGGCGGTATTCGGTTAACATAATATCACCACCAGTGGCGTTTTTCAGAAATAATTTCATTATCAGTATAGCGCATCCGCCCCTGATTTGCAAGTGGGGGGATTTTCCGTGCCTGACACTTGCAAATCGGCAGAAGAAATGATAAAATAAATTGTTGAATTATATCTTTTTGGAGGGGCTCCTTTGGATACGAAAACCACCGTCATTTCGCCGGAACAGCTGCGCCGTCAGGCGGAATTCTGTGACGAGATCAAAGCATACTGGGCGTCTCAGGGCATCACGCCCGTTGCCTTTGTCGATACCTACGGCTGTCAGCAGAACGAGGCGGATTCCGAGCGCATCCGCGGGATGCTGGATGCTGCAGGCTACGGCTTTACGAACACGGAGGAGGGTGCGGACATCATCGTGCTGAACACCTGCGCCATCCGTGAGCACGCCGAGCAGCGCGTTTTCGGCAATGTCGGCGCGCTGGTACATACGAAGCGCCGTCATCCGCGGCAGAAAATTTTCCTTTGCGGCTGCATGATGGGACAGCCTGCGGTCTCCGACCGCGTCAAAAAGTCCTATCCGCATGTGGACGGCGTGTTTTCCACCCACCACCTGTGGGAATTTCCGGAGCTGTTACTGCGCGTGATGAAAACCGGCAAGCGCGTCTTTGCCGTGCAGGACAGTGCCGGCTCGATCGCAGAGGGCATCCCCGTCTGCCGCGAGAACAGGCTCAAGGCATGGGTCTCGGTCATGTACGGCTGCAATAATTTCTGCTCCTACTGCATCGTCCCCTATGTGCGCGGCAGAGAGCGTTCGCGTCAGCCGGAGGACATTTTACGGGAATGTCGGGAGCTTGTCGCGCAGGGCTATAAGGAGATCACGCTGCTCGGACAGAATGTCAACTCCTACGGCAAGGATCTTGCCCTCGGCATCGACTTTGCCGACCTCATGGCGGCAGTCGCGGCTATCCCCGGTGACTTCCGCATCCGTTTTATGACCTCCCACCCCAGAGATGCCAGTCACAAGCTGTTTGACACGATCGCAAAATACCCGAAGATCTGCAAGCAGTTCCACCTGCCCTTCCAGTCCGGCAATGGCCGCGTGCTGGGGGCGATGAACCGCCACTATAACAGCGCGCAGTATCTGGAGCTGGTCGAATACGGCCGTTCCCTCATGCCCGACCTGGTGCTGACGAGCGATGTGATCGTCGGCTTCCCCGGCGAGACCGAGGAGGAATTTGAGGACACGGTAAAGCTGATCGAAAAAGTGCGCTACGATGCGCTGTTCACCTTTATCTTCTCCCCGCGCGGCGGTACGCCTGCCGCAAAAATGGACGACCCCTTCACCAAGGCGGATAAAAACCGCCGCTTTGACCGTCTGCTGGAGGTGCAGAACCGCATCTCCGAGGAAAAGCACCGCGCCTACATCGGCTCGACCGTGCGCGTTCTGGTCGACGGCAGGGACGGCGATCTGCTGACCGCCCGTACCGACGGCGGAAGGCTCGTCCGCTTTGCGGGAGAGGACAGCCTGATCGGGCAGTTTCTCGATGTGAAGATCACCGACTGCACCACATGGAGTCTCGTCGGAACCTTGTAACTGTTTGATGCCACACAGACAGGTTCCCTAAATCTGTCATTCCGAGGGTGCGACAGCACCCGTGGGAATCTGTCCGTATCAAATTTCGTAAAAGTCCTAAAGATTGATAGGCACAGATTGCCACGCCGGTTTGCAACAGGCTCGCAATGACATACACTGCACTTATTCGGAGGAACATTTATGGCTGAGTTGACACCCATGATGCGGCAGTATCTTGAAATCAAAGAGCAGCGTCCGGACTGCATCCTCTTTTTCCGTCTCGGAGATTTCTATGAAATGTTTGCGGAGGACGCGAAGATTGCCTCCAAGGAGCTGGATCTGACGCTGACGACCCGTGACCGCGGCAAGGAAAAAGCAGAGCAGACACCGATGTGCGGCGTTCCCTACCACAGCGCGGAGGCCTATAT
>PITX01000065.1 GCA_017577345.1 Clostridiales bacterium | reverse complement strand
GAATATGTCTCACACGAGGGGCTGTCAGACGAGTCGTATTATATCGTCAACAACTATCTGTCGGGCATTGAAGATACCGGCAAACAGATGGCGCACTTTGTCGATGCCTTCCGTGACAGCAACGAGCCGGTGGTGATGCTCCTGTTCGGCGATCACAAGCCGTCTCTCGGGCAGGAGAATTCTGCCTATGACGAGATGGGCATCAATATTCTGGAGGGAACTGCCGATGGATATTACAACCTCTATTCTACGCCCTATCTGATCTGGGCGAACGATGCGGCAAAGCAGGTGCTGGGCAAGGATTTCACCGGCGAGGGCGATACGATCTCCCCGTGTTATCTGCTGTCGGAGCTGTTTGACTGCTGCGGCTGGGAAGGCTCGGCATGGATGCAGTATCAGAGATCTGCCCGTGACAGCATCTCCGTTCTGACGGAGCAGCTTTTCTGTGCCGATGCGGACAGCGGTTTGCGCAATGACCTGACGGAAGAACAGCTTGCCGCACGCAACGAGTACAAAATCGTAGAGTATTACATGCGGAAACAAACCCCGGATTGAAATACTGAATGAAAAGGAAGGAATGTTTTATGGAAAAAATTGCAAGCAAGACCCTGGCAATCACCGCGACCAAAGCAAGACTGCTCGGTCTTGATGCGGTGCATACGGCGGCATCCGGTCATATCGGCGGCAGCCTGTCCGCCATCGATGCCATCACCACGCTGTATTTCGGCGTGATGAATGTCGATCCGAAGGACCCGAAAAATCCCGACCGCGACCGCTTCGTGCTGTCGAAGGGTCACTGCACACCGGCACTGTATCCGGTGCTGGCACTGCGCGGCTTCTTCCCGATCGAGGATCTGAAGCTGTTTCGTTCGATCAAGGCGCATTATTCCGGTCATGCCGAAATGCGTCATGTACCGGGCGTGGATATGTCCACCGGCTCTCTGGGTCAGGGCATTTCCGCCGCAGTCGGCATGGCGCTGGGCGGCAAGCTGAACAAGAAGGATTACCGTGTCTATGCCGTTCTCGGCGACGGCGAGATCGCAGAGGGTCAGGTCTGGGAGGCGGCGATGTCCGCCGCAAAGTACGGTCTGGACAATCTGTGCGCGATCGTGGATGTGAACGGTCTGCAGATCGACGGCGCAACGAAGGATGTCATGCCCTCCGAGCCGCTGGATAAGAAGTTCGAGGCGTTCAACTGGAATGTCATCAAGGTAGACGGACACGATTATGACGCACTGCTCAAGGCATTTGACGATGCCAAGGCGTGCAAGGGAAAGCCCACGGTGCTTCTGGCAAAGACGACCAAGGGCAAGGGCGTTTCCTTCATGGAAAATCAGGCCGGCTGGCACGGCAAAGCACCCAATGACGAGCAGTATGAGCAGGCAAAGGCCGAGCTGGAAGCAAAATTAGCAGAATTGGAGGGCAAGTGATATGGCAGGCAAGATCGCAACCCGCGCCGCTTACGGGGAAGCACTGTGTGAGCTGGCGGAAAAATATCCGGAGCTGGTCGTATTCGACGCAGATCTGGCAGGTGCAACGATGACCAAGGGCTTCGCTGCCAAATATCCCGAACGCTTTTTTGATATGGGCATCGCCGAGTGCAACATGACCGGCGTAGCGGCAGGTCTGTCCACCTGCGGCTTCAAGCCATTTACCAACACCTTCGCCATCTTTGCCTCCGGCAGAGCATGGGAACAGGTAAGAAATTCCATCGCCTATCCGCATCTGAATGTCAAGGTTGTCGGCTCTCACGGCGGTCTGTCCGTCGGGGAAGACGGTGCGACCCACCAGTGCATCGAGGACTTTGCGCTGATGCGTGCCATTCCCGGCATGAAGGTGCTCTGCCCGTGCGACGGCAACGAGATGAAGCTGGCTGTCGAGGCACTGCTGAACTATGACGGCCCTGCCTACATGCGTTTAGGCCGCAGTGCGGTGGACATCGTGACCGATGAGATCCCCGGCTATAAGTTCGAGCTGGACAAGGGTGCCGTGCTGGCAGACGGCAAGGATGTTACCGTGATCGCAACGGGCATCATGGTGCAGCTTGCGCTCAAGGCGCGGGAAATGATGGCATCAGAGGGCATCTCCGTCCGCGTCATTGATATGCATACGATCAAGCCGCTGGATGAAGAGCTGGTCATCAAGGCGGCAAAGGAGACCGGCTGCATCGTCACCACCGAGGAGCACAACATCGTCGGCGGTCTGGGCGGTGCAGTGGCAGAGTGCCTGAGCGAAAACTGCCCGACTCCGCTGGTACGCCACGGCGTCAATGACGAGTTCGGCCGCAGCGGTACTGCCGCGGCAGTGCTGGAGCATTACAAGCTCACGGCAGAAGGCATCTGCGAGAAGATCCGCGAGGCTCTGAAGAAGAAATAAGAATTGCCAAAGCCCCGCTTCGGCGGGGCTTTTTCAACAAGAGGAACCGTTATGATCTATTTGGACAATGCCGCCACCACGAAGCCCTGCGCTGCTGCGGTGGAGGCGATCAATAAGACGCTGACCGAGGACTGGGGCAACCCCAGTGCGCAGTACCGGCTGGGCATAGACGCGGCAAGACTGCTTCGGCAGTGCCGGCAGACGGTCGCGGAGGCACTCGGTGCGCAGACCGACCGCGTGTATTTTACCTCCGGCGGTACGGAGGGGGATAACTGGGCGATCTTTTCCGCGGCGGAGCGTATGGGAAAGCGCGGCAGACATATCGTCACCACGGCGGTGGAGCATCATGCCGTCCTGCATCCGATGCAGAAGCTGGAAGAGCGCGGCTTTGAGGTGACGTATCTTCCGCCGGATGCCCTCGGCAATATCACGGTCGAGGCATTGCAGGCGGCACTGCGCCCCGATACCGTGCTTGTCAGCATTATGATGGTCAATAACGAATCCGGCGCGGTCATGCCGATCGAGCGCATGGCGAAGCTGACGCACCGTCTGTGCCCGAACGCGCTGTTCCATGCAGATGCGGTGCAGGGCTTTCTCAAGGTACCCTTCCGCGCATCCACGCTCGGTGCAGACATGATCTCCGTTTCCGGGCATAAGGTACACGCCGCCAAGGGTGTCGGTGCGCTGTATCTTTCACAGAAGCTGCCGCCTCTGCTCCATGGCGGCGGGCAGGAGAGCGGTCTGCGCAGCGGTACGGAAAACCTGCCGATGATCGCGGGCTTTGCAGCCGCCTGCGCTGCTCAAATGCCGAACCGTATGGCGGACATCGCGGAGCAGAACCGCCTGAAAAAACTCCTGCGCGAACGGCTGCAGGAAATCGGGGGCGTGACGCTTCTCGGCGCACAGGAGGCACCGCACATCGTCAATTTAGCGGTGGCAGGACTGCGCTCGCAGGGGCTCATCAACGGTCTGCAGGACAGAGGCTTCTGCGTATCGGCAGGCTCTGCGTGCAGCAAGGGACACCGCTCGCATGTGCTGGAGGCGATGAAGGTCGCACCCGTTCTGATCGACGGCTCGATCCGCGTTTCTCTTTCCAACGAGACAACGCAGGACGAGGTCCTCGCCTTTGCCGATGCTCTCCCGGAGGTCATAAGAAGCCTGAAATAGCCCAAAACTGTCAAGACAGAAGATCAGAATGTCCTTCCGTGTCATTGCGAGACTGACGGAGTCAGTCGTGGCAATCTGTGCCTGTCAGTTTTCGGATATATTTCCGTATATACGCAAAATCGGATGTGCCAAACGGCACATCCGATATTTTTTAACCTTCCAGTGTTTCCGACAGCTCCAGACCGGGATTGCGGCGGATCGTGAAGTCGATCGCCCACGGGCTGGAGAAGACGAGCAGACGGTGTCCGCGGTAGTCTTCCAGAAGCTCTGCGTCGGAAGAGAGATTGAGCTCCTTTTCCTCCACGGGGGACTTCTGAATGAAGCGCAGTACCTCATAGGGCAGGTTTTCCATGCGAAGCTCCACACCGTATTCCGAAAGCATCCGGTAGCGGAACACGTCAAATTGCAGGGTACCGACGACGCCCACGATGACCTCTTCCATACCGGTATTCGGGACCTTGAAGATCTGGATCGCGCCTTCCTGTGCGATCTGCTCCGTGCCCTTGACGAACTGCTTGCGCTTCATCGTGTCCTTGGGACTGACGCGGCAGAAATGCTCGGGCGCAAAGGTGGGGATGCCGGCGAAGCGGAATTTCTGACCGGGCATACAGATCGTGTCGCCGATGGAGAAGATGCCGGGGTCGAACACGCCGATGATGTCACCGGCGTAGGCCTCGTCAATGATCTCACGCTCCTGCGCCATGAGCTGCTGCGGCTGTGACAGGCGCATTTTTTTATTGCCCTGCACATGGTAGACCTCCGACTCGCGTTCGTATTTGCCGGAGCAGATGCGCATGAACGCCAGACGGTCACGGTGTGCCTTGTTCATATTCGCCTGAATTTTGAACACGAAGGCGGAAAAATCGGGGCTGAAGGTGTCGATCTCGCCGCAGTCTGCCACGCGGGCAAGAGGCGGCGGCGTCATCTGCAAAAACGCCTCCAGGAACGGCTCAACGCCGAAATTCGTCAATGCAGAGCCGAAGAACACGGGGCTGAGCTGCCCCTTGCGCACCTCATCCATATCAAATTCTCTGCCTGCGCCGAGCAGCTCCACATCGTCCTTGAGCTGCTGCCAGCGCGCCTGACCGATGTGCTCACCGACGGCGGGGTCATCGAGCGCGATCTCCAGCTTTTCGGCGCGGTTTTTGCCGGATACGCCGGAAAAGAAATTGATCTGACTCTTCTGCCGGTCGTAAACGCCCTGAAATTCCTTGCCGCAGCCGATCGGCCAGTTGACCGCGTAGGTCTCAATGCCGAGTTCACGCTCTAATTCGTCGAGCAGGTCAAACGGGTCCTTCGTCTCGCGGTCGAGCTTGTTGACAAAGGTAAAAATCGGAATATGGCGCATGGCGCAGACCTTGAAGAGCTTGCGCGTCTGCGGTTCCACGCCCTTCGCGCCGTCAATGACCATGACGGCGGAGTCTGCCGCCATCAGGGTGCGGTAGGTGTCCTCCGAAAAGTCCTGATGTCCCGGGGTATCGAGGATGTTAATGCAGAAGCCCTCATACTGGAACTGCATGACCGACGAGGTGACGGAAATACCGCGCTGCTTTTCGATCTCCATCCAGTCGGAGACGGCGGCACGGGCGTTTTTCTTGCCCTTGACCGCGCCTGCCTGCGCGATCGCTCCGCCGTAGAGCAGGAATTTTTCGGTCAGCGTCGTTTTGCCGGCGTCAGGGTGCGAAATGATCGCAAAGGTGCGGCGGCGGTTGATTTCTTGCTGTATGGTTGACATAATATTCCTCCCGTTTGTCGGGGATTTCTGAATTTCGCAACATATTTTACCACAAACGGCAGGGAATTACAAGCATACAGACGGAAATCGGTTGCATTGCGGGTGCGTAATTGGTATAATGGCAGTATCAACGAACGGAGGATGACCAAATGCATCGTTTTTTGACTGTTTTTGAAGAGACGGCGGCGAATCCCTCGCAGATGAACAATACCGACATGAGCGGTATGCTGGGGCTGATCCTGCTTGTTCTGCTCTACGGCAGCGGCATCTACGCGCTGTACACCTATTTCCGTCTGCACAGGACCTGTGAGCTGTTCCCCAACAAATTCATGTACCCGGGCAACTGCACGCCGGACAAGTGCATTGATGTGGACGGCTTTATCGACTATATTGAGCCGCGGCTTCTGCTGCTCGGCGTTGCGATGATCATCTGCGGCATCGCCTACTTTGTATATGCTATGATTTTGAAAGCAAATCTTATTTGGGCGGATATTCTGTCCATCGTGCTTCCTGCCGGAATTTTTGCGTGGTACATGCTCGTGCAGCGCAAGGCATCGCGGGAGTACTGGTAATGAAGCTCGTCATTTTGGACGGTTATGCGTCCAACCCCGGTGATCTGAGCTGGGATGCATTCCGGCAGTTCGGTGAACTGACGGTCTATGACCGTACCAAACCTGAGGAGGCGATCGAACGGATCGCAGATGCGCAGATCGTCCTGCTCAACAAGACACAGCTCGGGGCGCAGGTGTTCGAGGCGTGCAGAAACCTAAAGCTCGTCAGTGTTCTGGCGACGGGCTATAATATCGTCGATATTCAGGCGGCGAGAGCGCATGGCGTGACGGTCTGCAATGTTCCCGGCTATTCCACGGGTGCGGTCGCGCAGATGACCTTTGCCCTTCTGCTGGAAATCACGCAGCAGGTCGGTCTGCATTCTAAGGCGGTGTTTGACGGCGCATGGCAGCGCAATCCGGACTTTTGCTTCTGGAACAAGCCGCTTTCGGAGCTTCAGGGCAAGACGATGGGGCTGATCGGCTACGGCGCGATCGGACAGGCAGTCGGCAACATCGCCCTTGCCTTCGGCATGAAGCTGCTCGTCACGGCGCGGCATGAAAAAACCGTGCCGGAGGGTGCGGAATTTGTCGATACGGACACTCTGCTTCGCAATGCCGATGTCGTTTCCCTGCACTGTCCGCAGACGGCGGAGAATCTGCACATGATGGGTGCGCAGTCGCTTGCGAAGATGAAGGACGGCGCGATTTTGATCAATACCGCACGCGGCGGACTTTTGGACGAGCAGGCGGTTGCCGATGCGCTCAAATCGGGCAAGCTCGGCGCGTTCGGCGCAGATGTAGTCTCAAAGGAGCCGATATCCGCGGACAATCCGCTGCTCACTGCGCCCAACTGCTTCCTCACGCCGCATATTGCGTGGGCACCGCGGGAAACGCGCCTGCGCCTGCACCGGATCAGCGTGGAAAATATCCGCGCCTTCCTTGCCGGAACGCCGCAGAATACTGTAAATTGATGAAAAACCGGGGCTGGTTTCAGCCCCGGTTTTGGTGTCTTATTGATATTTTTCCCAGCCCTGCTGACGGGCGTAGGCAGTATCGGCAAGGAACTGCGCAAGCAGTGCCTGTGCTGTATCTTCGTCCGGCGCAGGTGCAAGCAGCAGACATTCTGCGCCGTCCTGCGTGATCTGCGCGGCGATCGCCATATCCTGTGTCATGACCGCCCTTACACCCTCAGTTCCTGCGGCGGCGTAAGCACCGTCAAAGGTGAGACAGACCGGATCGACCTCCTGACCGTCCAACAGGAGCGTACCCTCATAGACGGGCGCATCCTTGTCTATGGTGTAGGTGTTTAGCGTTCCCTGCACGCTGGCGGTGCAGGACTTACTTTCTCCGCTCTCAAAGAGCAAAATGCCCTGCGCTTCGGCGGAACGCCCCTCTTTTACGGGGACAAGCAGGAGGATCAG
>PITX01000064.1 GCA_017577345.1 Clostridiales bacterium | reverse complement strand
ATTTCCAGCGTGTGTTCTTCTTTCGGTCTGCCGCTTGCCATACAGTTCGACTCGCGGGTAACGGCTTTCCAAACAGGAGCCGTACCGATCAGAATATCCGCAGACTCCGTATAGATTGCACCTGCGAAAGTGCCTGCATTCGTAAACTTTGCGCCCTTGGCAACGCTGAGCAGTGCAGGGGTTCTCTCCGGATAACGGGTGTTATCCGTAAATTCACCGTTGTTGAATGCCTGATAGAACACAACGGTATGTCCTTCTGTGACAGCCAGCTCCGCGCCGGAATTGACCATTACGGTCGCACCGGGGAGATACTTAAAGTCATTGGCAAAGCGATAGCTGCCGGAATGCAATACCGTATCAATATCGCCGTCGATCGGATAGATGTAGCTGCCTGTACTGAGCGGGATACCGACGATTTTCAGCGTACTGTTCGAGAAATCTGCACCGCCGAATATCTCATAGCGTTCTCTGCCGTCTGCATAGGTGCGTACCAGATAGCTTGACGCATTCGTCAAGCGGATCAGTCCGTTATTGTTATCGACCTGCGGGAAGCGGGTGTAGTTATAGCTGCCGCCTGCATACATTTTTACGATGCCTTCCAGACTGCCGCCGTATTCGATGCGGATCATGGACTCGATGTTATGACAGTCGTATTCATTCATCGGATAGAGCGCGGCCTCATACATTTTCAGTGCCTGCGTACCGCCGCGCCAATGGCGCACGACATACAGGTCGCCGGCCGTACCGCCGTTTTTCACGGTGACCAGTCCGCTCCCCTTCACAAAGCCGAAGGCATCCAGATGAGCGCCGTTCTCGACTGTAACATTGCCGAGCAGGTTGAGCTGTGCATAGCCGCCGGTCACATCCTGATCGAAGTGTCCTGCCGAGGGTCTTCCGGTCACAGCATTGACAAGCAGCGAGCCGCTGACACGAAGCTGCACTCCCTCCGCAACGGTCAGGCTGCGATACAGCTTTGCATTCGGACCAATTCCCTGTCCACCTGTGGCATCCGTGCCGTCCGGGCTCATCAGATAGCCACCTTGCTTGACATAGCCGGTATCTTCATCCATGCACGGGAGCAGGAGTGTTACGCCGGCGGGAACAGCAGCGTCCTCACGGAGTATAACATCCTTTTCGATGCGCACGGTATCACCGGGCTTTGCATTTTCCAAAGCCAGCTGCAATGTGCGCCAAGTCTGTCCGCCCGGGATCATCGCTTCGTAGCTTTCCTGATACTGCGCTGTATACACAGTATCTGCAGTGACCTCTTCTACCTTTTTGTCCCATCCGCTGAAGGAGTAGGTCGCGTGGTCATCGTCCGCACGGGCCGTGCTTTCCTTGCAGGAGGGAATTGCCTGATAGCGGTAGCATTCTGTGATCTCACGGCCCGCCAGCTTCCATGTGACAGTAAACAGCTCACGATCGTAGTAGATTTTAAGCACGCTTGTTCCATCACCGGAAATCACGCCGCTCAAATCACTCTTTTCACTGTTGCAGGTGAAATGGTTGTAGGCGTTCATTTTTGCCTCCACCGGTGCATCTGTCGGGCCTGTCAGGTTGGCAGTGTCAACGAGCGTATAACCGTCGCCTTCCACATCCTGCAAATAATGCTCAACGCGGTAGGGTATTTCTCCCATTTTGTTCCAGTGCGCATACAGGATTGTATCTTCGGTGAGGCTCACGATCGTTTCTGCATCTACAGCATCTCCGCCATTCTTTTCCGTGTACCACCCGAGGAATTCGTAGCCAGCACGCTCGGAAGAAGCCAGTTCGCCGAACGGCGCGTCATAAGTCACTTCCTTTGATGCAACATCACTGCCGCCATTCGCGTCAAAGGATACTGTATAGGTGTTCGCTGTCCATTTCGCTGTTATCGTCATGTCCTGATCAGGCATCGTCTCGGGAATGACCTCGTACCAACCTTTAAATGTATAGCCAATTCTGCTCGGATCGGCAGGAACCGTGATTGGTGTTCCGTAGTTCTGCTTAATCTCTGCAAATACACTGTCTTCGACTGTAACAAAAGTAATTGTGTGCTGATTGATCGACCACTTAGCCGTAATTGTCATATTTTCCGCAGGCATCGTCTCGGGAATGACCTCGTACCAACCTTTGAATGTATAGCCAATTCTGCTCGGATCGGCAGGAGCCGTGATTGGTGTTCCGTAATTCTGCGTGATCGGATCGAGAATATCACCGCCATCTGTGTTAAAGGTGATCGTATACTGGTTAATCGTCCACAGTGCCTTGATCTCCATACTTCTTGCCGGCATCGTTACCGGGATTACCGTATCCCATCCGTTAAATGAGTAACCGGTCTTGGTCGGGTCGGCAGGAGGTGTCACTGCCGTTCCGTAATCCTGCGTAACAGATGCGATCAAGCTGCCGCCATCCGTGTTATAGGTGATCGTATACTTGATGATCTCCCAGTTTGCTGTAAAGCTGAGTGCTCCGGTCGTTCCCTTGTTGACCGTGACATTCGTCTGCTGTGCTTCACCGTTGCTTCCCGTCCAACCGAGGAAGGTATATCCCTCTCTGACCGGATTGTTCAGAACAAAGCTCTCGGTCTCGACATTGTACTGTTCCGGATTGTTCTTTCCTGCTTCCAGAACACCGCCACCAAGCACATAGACAATGGGGTATCCCTGACCGACCTCCCAGTGCGCTTCAAAGGTTTTGTCCTCTGTAATCATTACTGTGCTGTTATTATCAATCTTCTCCTGTCCCAAATACCAACCGGCAAAGGTGTAACCCTCGCGCAACGGTGTGGGTAGAGCATAGGTGCCATCATAGGTGACAGTCAGCGTAGACGAATCACCTTCTTTCAATGTGCCACCGTTCGGGTCAAGCGTAACGGTATATTCGTTTGCGGTCCATTGCGCGGTAAAGGTTACATCTGTCTTGCCCATTTTCATATTTTCGGTGTAACCCTGCCATCCGACAAACTCGTAACCGGTTTTGGTCGGGTCGTCTTCTGTCGGCTTTTCAATGGCTGAGCCGTAGTCGGTTGCTTTGGTCTGATCAGGATCGCCGTTTTCGAAGATCCATGTGACATTGTGCGAGTTGTTGAAGAAGCTGATCTGGTAAGGAACGCTGTAATTAACACCTTCCACTGTTACAGCAGAAACTATTGCGGTAACGCACTTGCCGTCAAGGGCGCTGTTTGTCAGAGTCTCCTCGTTCTCACGCAGGAGATTCATGACTGTGCCTTCATCCGCATCCGGATACAGCGTTGACCATGCAATATTGAACATGATCCTGAACTGGTCAGAGCCTGCCGGATTCTGCGCTACTGTCGTGCCGGTAAGCACATAGGCAGGCAGACCGTTGATCTGAATCGATTTGATTTCCTTATAGCCGAACAGCTCCGTCAGGAAGTCGATATACAGCATGTTCTTTGCCTGAAAATCCGGAAGCAGAAGCGCTACATCAACCTTCTGAGCATCCTCTTTCATTGTTGCAACCGCCTCGTCAATGTACTCATTGGTCAGATCTGCAAGTGTAGCGTTGGTCGGATCGACTGCTTCGTGAACCGCTGTCTTCAGCTGACTTTCGCTGTAGGTCTTGATCGCAGCAAACAGTGCAACCTGATGCTCCGTTCCTGTATAGTCTGCCTTCTGCTGCTCGTTCAGCTTTGCATAGAGTGCTCTTGCGGATGCAAGCACTGCATCGTCAGAGAATGCTGCGCTGTCAATGGCAAGCAGATCGGCAAGATAGGAGTTGTAGCTGACCGTCATTTCCGTATCAGCGATGATCTGCGTATCAGCCGCCGGAGTAATGTTTCCTTCCGTGTAATAGTAGCCATCCAGCTCGAGAATCGGATCGGTCACGGTTTCCTGATATGCAACAGACTGCGTGGTGTCTGCATAAATCTTCGTGCCATTGCATAGATGATGGACGGTGACTGTATAGACATTCTTCGCCCACTTTGCATACAGCGTCAGGCGGCTTGCCGGCATCGTTGCGGGTGCTGCATTTTTAAGTGCCTCCTCCGTGTACCAGCCAAGGAAGCGGTAGCCGGTCTTTTCCGGCGTATATGCCGGAATTGCCGCATCGCAGGCAACACTCTCTGTGTGAACGGTGCTACCGTCGGAGATGTAGGATACTGTGTAGCTGATCGGGGTAAGCTTTGCATAGAGCGTCAGATTATCCGCAGGCATCGTTTCCGGTACAGCCGTCTTCAGCTCTGCATCCGCAAACCATCCCTCGAAGGTATACCCGTTCTTGGAGTAGCTCTGCGGAGCGATTTCTTCTTCGAACTTATAGCTGTCAGCCGTCAGGACAGAGGTATCGCCGTCCTTGTAGCTGAGAGTGTAGCTGTTACGGGTGTAGTACATATCAAGACGCATTCTGCCGTTCGCGGTAATCGTATCCGTTGCCCAGCCGTCTTCATGTCCGGGGAAATAAGTGAAGCCGGGGATGCTCAGGGCAGCCGCTGTTACTTCAGTGTCAGGAACACCGTAGAGTGTCTCTTTCTCATACTGGCTGTATTCGCCGTCCAAATCTTCCGTATAATGATAGACAGTATACTTTGCATCACCATCTGCCGCAAATACCTGCACCGGCAGTGCAGACAGCAGCATCACGATTGTTAACAGCAAGGCAATCAGTTTTTTCCTCATATTTAATCCTCTTTTCCGATCGTAGCATTCTTTTCCTTTATCATCAAACTTGCATTAGAATTATATCATACATTTAATTTAAAAAAAAGAGCGGATTTATTTTTTTCCGTCTGCACTCACGATCCGGAAAAATTACAAATTGCGAGCTGCCGAGAATGACAGCTCGCAATTGTTTTTTTGACCCTCAAATATCAACAGGGAGCCTTTTGTACCGGTCTTTACAGACCTTTTGCTGCCCATTCAATGCAGCACGCCTGTCAATCCCAGTCACTAATTGTCGGCATCTGGATATCCGGATCCCTCGTTGCCGGATTTGTTGTGGGGGTCGTTCCGCTGCTGGCTGTAATAATGTCCTTTACTTCCTTTTGGATGATAGTAAGCTTCGGCTCAGAAAATGTTTTCATTTTTCGGTTCCTTTCTGTCCTTAATTGTTCGCCGTCAGATAGTTTGCTGCCGCTTCATAGTAATAATAGAGTGCGGCAACTGCATTCTTCTGTGCGTCAGTGGCGGTGGCATTCTTCAAAACGGAATATGCATAGGACAGCGCACAAATATCAATGGTCATTGCGCCGCCGTCCACGCTAACGGTGTAGAAATCGCCGAGCTTATGTGCTGAAATGCTCGGAATTGTCAGGCAATACTTTCCGGTCTGCTCCATTGTGAGCGTACAGGTAACGGCATTACCGTCCTTGTCCGTCACAGTAACCGTCGGCTCGTAGCCACCCTCGCAGGCGAAGAACAGAAGAATATCCGTTCCGTGATCCAGAGCCAGCGATCTGGATACGCCGCTGATGCCGACAATGCTTCCAGTTTTGGTTGCCTTATAAGCTTTCAAATCTTCTGCATCGGGAAGTGAAATGTCATTGTAGTTTGACATCGTCTGATACTTTCCGCCTTCGCCCAGCGTAAATCCGTGTACCTCCTGCAGTGCAAGCTGTGCATAGTGACCGTAGTTCGCGATGGACTTTAACAGCGCGACCATCTTTTCATTTTCTGCGTAAATTCCGATCAGGTCATCGATATATGTCTGAACGGATTTTGAGCCCGGACAGATTTCTTTGTCCCCGTAGCAGAAGGTCGGCGTGATCGTCTGCGCCATCTGCAGCGCATTGATATAATAGGTGAAGTTGTACGCTCCGAGATTTTCGTCATAAACAGCATCTTCAAACGGGATCGTCTGATATGTCTTTCCGCCGTCCATGGTGACCTTCATATAGGCATCATTCATTGCGGAAACCATGCCTTCCGGAACCCTGACAGGGAAGGACACACCGAGGTCGCCCGAAAGAATCAGGCGCATCGAATTAAACACGACAGCTTCCGTTGCTCCGCAGACGCAGATACCGTCGTTGAAGATGTGGGCTTCAACAGAGCTGTGTTCACAATTCTCGCAGCCGACCGTGTGTGTACCGTCACCGTTGTCGGAATAGGTATCGCTGTGACCGGATGGTGAAATGACCCAGGAGCCTTCCTGGATTTCATTCAGAGCCTCTGCATCAGCATAATACTTGCCGCAGGAGCAGCTCCAGTATGCACTGTTGCCGCCGCTTGTGCAGGTCGCTTCAACAGCAGGAACCTCTGTCAGCGTTTCAGCACTGCAGGTATGCAGAACTGCGAAGCTGATCTGATAAGATACGCTGTATTCAACGCCTTCTGCCGTTACAGCAGTAACAGTTGCGGTAACGTTCTTTCCGTCAAGGGCACTGTTCGTCAGAGTTTCCTCATTCTCACGCAGGAAATTCATAACCGCACCTTCATCATATTCCGGATACAGCGTTGCCCATGCAATATTGAACATAAGCTTGAACTGGTCAGAGCCTCCCGGATTCTGCGCTACCGTTGTGCCGGTAAGCGTATAGGGAGCCAGATCGTTGATCTGAATCGACTTGATTTCTTCGTAACCGAACAGCTCAGTCAGGAAATCGATATACAGCATATTCTTCGCAAGATAATCCGGAAGCAGAAGCAATACTTCAACGGTCTGATCGTTCTCTGTCAGTGTTGCGACCGGCTCTGTGATGTACTCACTGCTCGTATCTGCAAGAATATCGTTGGTCGGAGCTACTGCCGCAGAAACAGCCGCCTTCAACTGCGTTTCACTGAAAATGCGGATTGCTTCAAACAGTGCGATCTGATGCTCTGTGCCGGTATATTCCGTCTTCTGCTGCTCGTTCAGCTTTGCATAGAGTGCTCTTGCAGAAGCAAGTGCCTCCGTATCGGAGAAGCTCGCGCTGTCGAGTGCAAGCAGGTCATCCAGATAGGAGTTGTAGCTGACCGTCATTTCCGCAGCACCGGTGATCGGTGTATCGACCGCAGGAGTAATGCTGCCTTCCGTGTAGTAGTAGCCATCCAGTTCAAGAACGGGATCGGTCACGGTTTCCAGATATGCAACAGACTGTGTGCTGTCTTCATGGATCTGTTCGCCGTTATACTGATGATGGATGGTAACTGTATAGGAGTTCTTTTCCCATGCCGCGTACAGAGAAATGTTGCTTGCAGGCATTGTTGCAGGCGCTGCGGTTTCACATGCTTCATCTGCATACCAGCCAACGAAGTGGTAGCCGGTCTTTTCCGGCGTATATGCCGGAATTGCCGCATCGCAGGCAACGCTTTCTGTATGGACTTCGCTGC
>PITX01000063.1 GCA_017577345.1 Clostridiales bacterium | reverse complement strand
TCATAGCATTGCCGCACGAAAATGTCAAACGACATGATTTCCCGTTGTATTTCCCGACATCATACCCATGCTTGCCGTGATAAAATCGGGGCAAATCGGGACTGCACGACAGGGAGGTACAGGGATATGAACGGGGTCGGCACACATCGTCGTATTTCAAGGAAATGGCTGACGCGTCATCGAAATCCGAGTGCAAAACAGAGAGCACTTCGTGACTGCTTTTTGATGCTCTGCGGAGGCTTCATCCTGTCAGGAATAAGAATTTTCGGTGAGGCGGTGCCAATCGGCGCATGCTTTGTTTTGTCTGTACCGTTCGGAATTTGCAGTATAACGGCAATGCTCGGTGCGGTGGGTGGGTATCTTGTTCTTTTTGGTGCAGATGCGGCATCTTACATTGCACTGACGCTGATGATGTTTTCTGCCGCTGCGGTATTTCAAGGGACGGAGCTGCCTTTGAAACGGTGGTTTTTTCCGAGTCTTTCCGCAGGCGTCTGCACTCTGCTGGACGGCATCACCTTTTTCGGCGGAAATGCGGGAAATCTCGTCCTTCTGATCGCAAAAATTCTGATGGCGGGTTTGAGCAGTGCCGCATTACGCAGCAGCTTCTGCGGAAGCCGCAAGGCGCAGCTTTTTACGCTGGCGGCTGTGTGCGCAGGACTGTCCGGCTTGCTGAAAGCAGCTGATCTCGGGCTGCTTTTGGCAACTGCCTGCTGTGTCGCAACGGGCGACCCTGCGGTTGCCGCTGCGCTGGGGATCGCCTTGGATTTGGGAAGCGGATTTTCCCGGGGAATGACCGTCGCAATGGTGCTGCCGTCTTTGATTTGTTATGTCTTGCAGCGCAGGGAAAAGCTTCCTGCTGCCATCACATATTTTGTCCTAACCGATCTGTGCCTGCTGCTGTCGGGAGCAGCGTCCATACCGAATGCTGTTTGTGTGGCGGTGGGCGTCGGGGCAGGCGTGCTGCTTTGGCAGGGGAGCATGCAGAGCATCGCGCTTACCTCCGAGTCACAGCGCGGTGCAACAAGTGTTCTGCGTAATGCTGCGGAAACGCTGGAATTTGTTTACGGCTGTTTGGGAGAGAGCAACGCGATACCACACATGAGCGAAGCAGAGGATGTGTATGACGGTGCGGCGGAACGGGTCTGCCGCTGCTGTGCAAGGTTTCACCGCTGTTGGGAGCACCGTGCGCAGGAGACCTACAGCGCGCTTTCCGGTACAGCGAAAAGGATGATTGAAAACGGTGTGGTTGAGGCGGAGGATTTTCCGGAGGCATTCCGGGAGCAGTGCTGTCATGTCGAGGGCTTTGTGACGGCAGTCAATCAGGAGCTGGAGGGAATGCTTTACCGCAGGCGTTATCGGATGGAAATGCGCGAAAGCAGACAGGCGGTAGCAGAAGAAATCTCTTGCATTGCCGAATATCTGCGTGCGGAAGCAGACCCTTTGCGGCGGCATGATATATCCGAGGCGGCATATCTGCCGATGGTCGGGATCAGCAGCGTGGGAAAAGACGGAAACCGTATCAGCGGTGACAGAGGCATCTGCTTTGCCGCGAGAAATCTTGATTACTATGTTATTCTCTGCGACGGCATGGGAACAGGTGAGGGGGCGGCACAGTGCAGCGGCGATACCCTACGGCTTCTGGAACGCCTATTGCGCTCCGGTATCGCACCGGAACAGGCTCTGCGGCTGCTCAACAGTTGTGAGATTCTGCGCGGCGCGACCTGCTTTTCCACAGTTGACCTTCTGCAGGTGCACCTGAGCACCGGCGAAGGAGTTCTCTTCAAATGGGGAGGCGCACCGTCCTATTTCCGCGATGGGGAGGATGTAAAAATAATCGGGACAGCCACAACACCGCCGGGCATGGGAGTGGGAGGAGAGCACGCACCGGAGCGATATGAGCTGTCCCTGAAACGGGGAGAAATGCTCGTGCTTGTCAGCGACGGAGCAGGCGGGATGGAGACCGAGGCGGCAATCGCATCCTTCCGCGGCGATGCACCGCAGGAGCTTGCGGCGCTTCTGATTGCAGGGATGCCGGCGGAGGATGATATGACAGCGGTCGCGATTTCTCTGCGTCCATGTACATCCCAGTAGAAAATACCACATCTTGTGCGTAAAATTTGTCGAAATACAAGATTTGGGAAATATTATTTCCCAAAAAATCGGGGCAGTTTGCAAAAACTGCCCCGGTTTTTCTTGTTATCAGACATTGAACAGGAAATTGACGATGTCGCCGTCTTTCATGATATACTCTTTGCCCTCACTGCGAACCAGTCCCTTGGACTTGGCGGCAGCCATTGTTCCGCAGGCTTTCAGGTCTTCAAAGGCGATGACCTCGGCGCGGATAAAGCCGCGCTCGATGTCGGTATGGATCTTGCCTGCGGCCTTCGGTGCCTTACTGCCGCGCACGATCGTCCACGCATGTACATCATCGGGACCTGCCGTCAGGAAGGAGATATAACCCAGCAGCTCATAGGAGGTTTTGATCAGACGGTCAAGACCGCGCTCGGTCAGACCGAGATCCTCCATGAACATGGCGGCTTCCTCGTCGTCCAAGTCGAGAATATCCTCCTCAAACTTTGCGGCAACGGGAAGAACTGCGGCACCCTGCTCGGCGGCAAGCTCGGACAGTGCGTTAAACTGTGCATTGCTGCGATAATCCACCATGCCGTCTTCATCCATGTTTGCGGCGTAGATGATCGGCTTGACCGTAAGAAGACCGCCGTCCTGCAGAATGTCCTTGTCCTCTTCAGTGAACTCAAAGGTGCGGGCAGGCTTGCCGTCGGACAGATGCGCCAGAAGTGCCTGACACATTTCCGCCTCGCGCTTGTACTTTTTGTCGCCGCCCTTGAGATTTTTGTTCGCCTTGTCCAAACGGCGTTCCACGACCTCCATATCGGACAGGATCAGCTCCAGATCCAGCGATTCCGCATCGCCGCGTGCATCGGCAGGCTCGGTAAACAAAAGATCATTATCGAAGCAGCGCACAACATGCACCAGCGCGTCGGTCTGACGGATGTTCTGCAAGATGGCATTGGATTTGCCGCCCTTGCTGACACCTGCAACATCGACGAAATCAATCGTGGCGGGGGAATATTTCTTGGGCTGATATAATTCGGCAAGCCAGTCAAGCCGTTCATCGGGGACCTTTGCCTGACCGATGTTCGCCTTGGCGGAGGTGCTGCCGTAGCTGCTGGTTTCCGCCTTAGAGCCGGTGAGAGCGTTGAACAGAGTAGTCTTGCCGACATTCGGCAGACCGACGATACCTAATTTCATAGTTGCGAACTCTCCTTTTTGTTATCTGGAAAATATTATAGCACACTGTCGGGAAAAAACAATCTTTTTGTAAATCGGGAAAAAACTTATCGGAATAAAAGACGGAGAGATTAGGAAAAACTGAGAAGATTAGGAAAAACTGAAAAATAATGCCTTGCATAAGCGCAAAAACTGTGGTAAGCTATTCATGCCACACAACTTAATACAAGCTATATGACAAGTGTGTATTTTTATACCTTTCGGTAAAAATACACGCTCATTTCCGCATACTTGTTCGTATGGCTTGGAAGTTGTGTCGCAGCAATCGGAGCAGTGCATTTTTCGGTGCGCGGCTTCGACTGCGCACTTTTTATTATATGGGGGGAAAAAACATGAAACGGCGAATCACAGCACTATTTCTTGCATTGGCATTGCTGATCTCCTTGCTTCCGGGTACGGCGATTATGTCGGCATTTGCGCAGGAAGACGAAACAGATGCTATCGTTGCGGCATCAGCAAAGAAAGAGACGCCGGAATCAACCTGGCGTGTCGCGCTGGTTACCGATTACGGCGAAATAACAGATGAAGCATTTAATCAGGCGTGCTATGAGGGAATGTCAAAGTTCTGTACAGAAAACGGAATTGGCTTTACCTATTATCAGCCGGCTGATGCCTCTACGGATGATTATATCATTGCGATAGAGCAGGCAATATCAGACGGATATAATGTTCTGATTCTTCCTGGATTTGCGCTTGCATCAGCAATTCGTCAAGAGGCTCCGCTTCATCCGGATGTGAAATTCATTTCACTTGATACTACTGAAGCGGACTTTGTCAATTATGACGAAACGGCGTATGTTTTGCCGGAAAATGTATATGCAGTAAACTACCGTGAGGAGCTTGCCGGCTTTATGGCAGGCTACGCAGCTGTTTCTCTTGGATATACGCGTCTTGGCTTTTTGGGGGGAATTGAAATACCTGCGGTTATGCGTTACGGCTACGGCTTTTTGCAGGGTGCCGATACCGCGGCGGCAGAATTAGGTCGCGCAGGGGAAGTATCAGTCAATTTCACATATTCCGGACAGTTCTTCGCCGATGAAGCATTGACAGAGTATATCGAAAACTGGTATGAAACAGGAACGCAGGTCGTGTTCGCATGCGGTGGTGGAATCTATGAGTCTGTCGGAGCGGCAGCTGCTGCCAAGGGCGGAAAGGTCATTGGTGTAGACGTGGATCAGAGTGCGGCAATCGATGTATATGGTGATGGCATTACGGTGACGTCGGCAGTAAAGAATCTGTCTGCAACAATTCATAACGCACTGCAAGAGCTGATTCTGAATGATAACTGGAGTGCATTGGGCGGACATTACAGCCGCTTAGGTGTTGTATCTTCTTCGGAACCGGAGAAGAACGACGTCTGTTTGCCGTCCTCCACGCAGTGGAATGCGGACTGCTTCGGAGAAGAAGCGTACAAGGGACTTCTTTCCAACATCATAGATGGGACGTATGCTGTTTCGGATGAAATCGCATGCAGACCGGAAACGGCGATTGCCGTGTCGTATCTGGAATATGGCGGCAGTGGTTACGAAGAAGGAAACTTCTGCGGCGAAGCGGTGACATGGGAATTTGATCCTGCAAACGGTGTGCTGACGATTTCCGGCGAAGGTTATATGTATGATTATATGGATGTAGCACCCTGGGATCTCCGTGCAGATGACATTCGCACGGTCAATGTTGGGGAAGGCGTAGCGAGCATCGGCAGTTGGGTATTTCAGAATTGCTCGAATCTGACATCCGTAAGCCTGCCCACTACGTTGGAATTGATTGATAACGGTGCATTTTGGTTCTGTAATTCTTTGACAGAGATTCAGATTCCGGCATCTGTCACAGCGATTGGCGAGTCTGCTTTCTGTGGCTGCGAAGGCTTGGCGGAGGTTACCATACCTGCATCCGTAAACAAAATTGGAGCAGGTGCGTTCTCCGAATGCAGCGGACTGAACAGCATTACGGTACTGAATCCGGAATGCGAAATCGGAAATCATGAGGCTTTAGGCGTTCCGGGAACGACGGTCGTGCATGGATATGAAAGATCAAGTGCACAGGACTATGCAGAAGAAACCGGATATACATTTGAAGCGATCTGTGACTGTGCAAACGGTCATCATGTGTCGGAGCTTGTCGGTCAGACATTACCTACCTGCACACAGGCCGGCGAAGCAAGCTACAGATGTACAATCTGTAACGCAACGTATACAGAGGTGCTTCCTGCTGCACATACGTTTGAAGAGGGCGTATGCACAGCTTGCGGCATTCGCGGCGGCAGCTGCGGAAGAAAAGCACAATGGATGTTTGAAGCAGAGACCGGGAAACTGATGATTCTGGGCTGCGGCTCCATGGATAATTATGAATACGGATATGATTCTGAGTTCGGTGTGTATCGGATTATAACACCGTGGAGATCGGTTAGCAATGCAATCAATACCGTCGAGATAAAAGACGGTGTGACGAGCATCGGCGGATATGCGTTCCGGGGCTGCAGCAGTCTGACGAGCGTGACGATTCCGGACAGCGTGACGAGCATCGGCGATTGTGCGTTCTACGGCTGCAGCAGTCTGACGAGTGTGACGATTCCGGACAGCGTGACGGGCATCGGCGATTATGCGTTCAACTGCTGCAGCAGTCTGACAAGCATCACGATTCCGGACAGCGTGACGAGCATCGGCGAAGGTGCGTTCTCCGGCTGCAGCAGCCTGACGAGCGTGACGATTCCGGACAGCGTGACGAGCATCGGCGATGATGCGTTCAGGTGGTGCAGCAGTCTGACGAGCGTGACGATTCCGGACAGCGTGACGAGCATCGGCGATTGTGCGTTCTCTGTCTGCAGCAGTCTGACGAGTGTGACGATTGGAGACAGCGTGACGAGCATCGGCTATTGGGCGTTCGCCGACTGCACCGGGCTGACAAGCATCACGATTCCGGACAGCGTGACGAGCATCGGCGAATATGCGTTCCAAAATTGCAGCAGTCTGACAAGCGTGACGATTCCGGACAGCGTGACGAGCATCGGCGAAGGTGCGTTCTCCGGCTGCAGCAGTCTGACGAGCATGACGGTAGCTGTGGAGAATCCCTCCTACAGCAGTGATGCATACGGCGTTTTATTTAATAAGAACAAAACAGTGCTGATTTGTTGCCCGGGCAGCTATTCCGGCAGCTATACGATTCCGGACAGCGTGACGAGCATCGGCGAAGGTGCGTTCTCCGGCTGCAGCAGTCTGACGAGCGTGACGATTCCGGACAGCGTGACGAGCATCGGCGATTGTGCGTTCGAGTACTGCAGCAGCCTGACGAGTGTGACGATTCCGGACAGCGTGACGAGCATCGGCTATTGGGCGTTCGACGGCTGCAGCAGCCTGACGAGCGTGACGATTCCGGACAGCGTGACGAGCATCGGCTATTATGTGTTCTCCGGCTGCAGCAGTCTGACAAGCGTGACGATTCCGGACAGCGTGACGAGCATCGGCTATGATGCGTTCTCCGGCTGCAGCAGCCTGACGAGCGTGACGATTCCGGACAGCGTGACGAGCATCGGCGATTATGCGTTCTGGGGCTGCAGCAGTCTGACGAGCGTTTATTTCTGCGGAGATGCACCGGAACTTGATGTATATGTGTTTGTGCTTTGGAACGAATTGAAAGTAGAGTATATCGCTATTCCCGGATTAACGCTCTATTTCATCGAAGGGAAAACCGGCTGGACAACACCGACATGGAACGGCTATCCGACGGCAACCTGGAAGCCCGAAACACATGAGCATAGCTATACGGAGACAGTAACCGCACCGACGTGCACGGAGAAGGGCTATACGACCCATACCTGCGCTTGCGGTGACAGCTACAAGGACACCTATGTCAATGCCCTCGGTCATAGCTACACCTACAAGGTGACAACTTCTCCGACGACCTCTTCAAGCGGTGTTCTGACCGGAACCTGCGCCCGCTGTTCTGCAACAACGACCGTAACACTGCCGTTGCTGGACACCACGGATTACACATAC
>PITX01000062.1 GCA_017577345.1 Clostridiales bacterium | reverse complement strand
GCGCTGCCTTACCCTCACCGTCATCATACGCTTCCAGGTGGAAGTTGATGAGCACCAGCTCCTGCTCCTCCTTACCTGCGAGCGGGATCCGCGTGACGAGCATACAGCGTTTCAGATTGGCAACGCGGGTCGGCCATGAGAACGGACAGGGCAGGCTGTAGCGCGTAGCGGAGGAGATGTCGTAGCGGCTGAAGGTCGCAATGCCGCTGTGAACCTTGCCGATGGTTTCGGGTAGCGGATAGGGGACATAGTCGCAGGAATAGTTCATTGCAAAACGGCTTTCATAGTCCTCCAGATCATATTCATACTGCAGCCACTGGTTGAGCTCATAGCTGCGGTCGGAATCGGTATCCAGCTCCTGCAGGAAGACAAAATCGGCATCGGCACTGCGGACGATCGCTTCAATACCGAGCATATTGTTCTTTACCTGCTCCACGGAGTCGGGGTTGACGGATTTGCCGCCGTCCATAAAGAAGTCCGCCGCCTCGCCAAGTGCGCCGTAGCCGGTGTTGAAGGTGAGGATCGAGAGCGAATTGCCGTTAAACTTGTCGGGTACGGTCACGGCACCGCGCTGTGCGACCTCAGCGTGAGCGGGATTGTATTCCGCCAGCGTCAGATAGCCGAACAGCCCTGCAACGGCAATCGCCGCAACGAGAACAAGAGCAAGCACATACTTGCCGATCACGGCAAAAACATGCAGCACCTTGCGTGCGGTCGATTTTTTCTTCTGCACCGGACGCTCCACAACGGTCGTATTTTCGTCCCTATTTTCGTCATCATCATTTTCGCCGCGGTACGCCTCCGGTGGGAACAGATCGGGCAGCTCGTCGGCCTCTGCCAGCGGATCGGTCGGCATTTCTTCGCCGGACAGAGGCGTTTCGCGGGAGATTTCCTCCACCGGGGGATATTCTTCTGCCGCCTCAGCGTCCGGAAGGTCAAATTCATGGAGAATTTCGTCCGCGGAAGGGAGAGCCCCGGTAGGCTCCTCCTCATCGGGCAAATATACTTCTGTCAGATCTGCCTCCGGAAGATCAAATTCGCGGAGCATGTCGTCCTGTTCGGGAGAGATAATCGGTTGATCCATAGAACGCGCCTCCTTTTTCAAGTATCATACCACGCAAATCCGTCAAACGCAAGCTTTTCCGGAGGGAAAGCAGGTGCAGAAATTGCAGCACACCATGCGAAAATGCGAAAATTGCCGCACACCATGCAAAAAAAGGATTGCATTTTCGTAAGGATGTGTTATAATAACCCAAACGCAAAGAAACATGGGTCATTTGCTCAGCCGGGAGTGCGACCCACTCGGTTTCATACTCCCAAAAAATTCCATAAGGGCGATTAGCTCAGCTGGGAGCGCGGCTCACCAGGTTACATACCCCATAAAATTTCATACGGGCGATTAGTTCAGCTGGGAGAACGCCAGGTTCGCAATCTGGAGGTCAGGGGTTCGATCCCCCTATCGTCCACCAAAAACGGCAGGTTTACTTGTGAAACCTGCCGTTTTTCTAACTTTCTCAAATTTTATACTTTCTCGAATAATTTTTTGCCGCCAGTTGGGTCACCCCGAAAAAGCAGACGTTGAGAAGCGTCAGACCAACAAAGAAAACGCCGCCGAAAACCTTTTGGTCTTTGGCGGCGCTTTGCGTTTTACGATCCTGTTTCTTTTCCTTCGTCGATACCGGCGAAAAACTGCCGAATATCCATATTCAGTTCAATATTGAGCTGAAAGCCGCGACATACATCCACACGGTGTATCATCGCATTTACGATCATCTTTTTTGCCGGCATAGAAGCGGTATCAAACATGTCCGCCCACGACATTATTTCGGTATATTTGCGACCCACGTCCTCTAATAGCTGTTCGCTGTCTGCAAGCGCCCGTTCAGCATCCTGGCATTGACTCTGTAAATCCGCTGCCTTTGCCTCAGCTTCAGCAACCAGATCCGCAAGCATTTGTTTCGGAAAGGAGCTCTCGCCCTGAATCGCTCTGACGACTTCCTCCCGCAGTTTTCGGATCGTTTCCTGCGCTTTTGCAAACTCTGCCTGCAACTTTGTGTGTGCATTTTTTCGGAGCGTCACTTCTTTTTTATACCTCGATGTAATGACTTGGGATTTAGGAATTCCTTTGATGGAAGAGAACATTTTCTTAATGATTTCCTCCACCATGCCATCAACCATTTTTACCGAATAGCCGGACTGCCCGTCGCACTCCACCATTTTCCGAACCTTCTGGTAACAGCAGTAGCGTAGGCGGCGCTCATTGACCTGTGAGCCGTCCTTGCGGGTATAGCGCTTCGTCGTTGTTGTCAGATGCAGTCTGGAACCGCAGTGACCGCAAAACACATTCCCGGACAGCAATGAGTTCCCGCGCATATTGATAGGGACTCTCGGAGTATCCGGCTTGCTGGTCCTCCTCTCTTCCCGGATCTTTTGTGCGCGGTCAAACATTTCCTGCGAGATGATCTGCAGCTCCGGCAGACGTGGTGAGCGGCTGTCGCCGCTTCGCAGGATGCCTGTATAGGTCGGGTTTAACAGAATGTTGCGGATCGTATTGTAAGACCATCGGTTTCCCGTCGGGTTTCGGATGCCCTCGCCGTTCAGATCATTTGCAATTTTTTGAACGCCATAGCCCTCAAGAACATACTTTTCAAAAATCCGACGAACGGTACTTGCATCTTCCTCTTTGATTTTCAGATCATATAACTCGTGCTTCTTCTTGTTCATACGTCCGCTGCGTACTAATTCATAGCCGATCGGGGCATTGCCGCCCTTGTAGTGGCCATCTTCAACCAACTGTCCGAGACTTGTGCGTGTACGGATGGAGGTCTTTTCGCTTTCGCCGTCTGCCTGCCAAAAGCGAATATAATTGAGCAGCTTGTCGATGTGATTGTCAAAGCGCTGCTCTCCCTCCTGCGTGCTCCAGACTTGAATGCCGTTCTTTACAAACCACTCCACCACGAACGGTGTCTCGTCTGCGATACGCCCGATACGGTCGAACATAAACACCAGAAGAATATCAAATGCACCCTTACGGGCAAGTTCCTTGATTGCCTGGATTTTATCGCGGTTTTCTGCCCGAACCTTATGACCGGATACACCGTCCTCCTGCTCCTCATGGACGATTTGCCAGCCCATCTGCTCTGCAAAACGGTGGCAGGCTTTTCTCTGCATTGGGATATCTGCCTCATGATTGTTGTCGTAGTCCACCTGCTTTTCGGTCGAAACACGATACAAGCAGCAAACCCTATTGTGTTCCATCTGCACATTCCTCCTTCTTTCGCATTTTATGATTATCGGAGGGTTGTCTGCAAATGTGCGGTTTGCAATCCGCTTCACCCGCTGAAAGCAGAATTTCTTTTATGCGATCATATAGCCCTTCGTTCTTTTGCTTGGAAAAAGAGATTGTGACCAGATGGCCCTGAACATACATATACTTCTTTCTGTGGTCAAGCATCCGATTCTCCTTATCTACCGCGATCCATTCGTCGGCGGTGCTCCTGCTCACAAAGCCGCAGAATGTTTTCTTCGATCTGCGCAGGCGTGTAGCTCTGAGGGAAGAACCTGCGAATACGCTCCATCGGAATTTTGAACATTTCTTTCTGATTTGCTTTTTCCTCCTGCATGATCTGCCGGATGGCAGAATACGAAAGGGTGCCTTCGCGGTCCGCCTTGTGCATCCGCCACGCCTGCGAATAGGACGGTGTGCAGTCATTGATCTCGCACTGCTCGAGAACCTCGCGCTGAGAGTCTTCGTTGAGGTATGACAGTTCTACGCCAACGGACAATGCGATTTTTCCCTCGTCCATCCAGTCAAGCAGCTCCGGGATAAGGTGCGTCAGACGAATGTAGCGGTGGATCTGATTTCTGCTGTCCCCGGATTGCGCTGCCACTTCCTCATAACTGTTTAACTTTTTCCCGACTTGGGAAAAAGTTAAATCTGTTCGTAAACCCTGACGGTTCATTGCTTCAAGCTTCAGCCTGTACGCAAATGCTTTTTCAGACGGCAGAATGTGCTCACGATGCAGGTTGCTGTCCACTACCATGATCGCGGCTGCGTCGCGGTCAATGGCAAAAATAAAAGCAGGTACTGTTCCCAGTCCTGCTTTCATAGCTGCGTGCAAGCGGCGGTGTCCGCTGATCACCTCATATTCGTCTGCCGTGCCTTCGATCGGCCTGACGGTCAGCGGCGAGAGAATGCCCTGCATCTGAACGCTTTCAATCAACACATTCATTTCTTCGTTGTCGAGCACTTTGAAGGGGTGCCCCTCAAAGGGGTGCAGTTTCGATACCGGAATGGCTGCCGGTGTAATCATAGTATTTTGCATAGTTTAACGATTCCTTTCAAGTCTTTGTAATTCGGCCTTTTCAAGGCCGTGTTCCTGTTGTAATAATTCGTATAGGTGTGGAGATTCCTCCATAATTCGTTCCGCCTGCTTCACCTTTGCACGAAGCGGGCGTATTTTTTCGGTGATCGCCTTACGCTCGTCTTTTGCGTCCTGCACTTCTTTCGGCGAGTGCGCACGGCGGCGGGCATTGTCCGCTTTTGACCGCTCTGCTTCGAGTGCTGTGATCTGTTCCCGTGTATCGGCAATGCAGTCTGACAGCTCCGGGATCGTGCGGATACCGTTTTCTTTCAGAAAATGATAATCTGACCGGTACTGTTCGAAATTCTTTTCAGCAGCGCGAAGATCGGGCGACAGGAGCATAATGTCCGGCATCTGCGTTACGATCTTGATGATCTCGATCAGAATCAGGAAAAGCGTGTCCACGAGAACGATAGCGGTGTCATAGCTGTGCTCCACGCTGAACAGCAAACGCCGCAGCTGATACTCCAGCGGAAACTGTTTCGGCTTGTACGGCAGATGACTGTTCCACTTGAAGTAATAATCGGAGGCAAATAGATTGTTTTCCAGCCGCTCGGTCATTTCGTCGATGTTGTAGCCGAGTGAAGTCAGACGGACAGAGCGTTCCCAGTCCTTTGCGCGGACGGACATCCGCTTCCAGTCGATCGTATAGCCGCGCCCGCGCATCTGGTCTCCGAACTGCTCCCAGCTGCCGGCGTATGTGAGGCAGTATTCGACATCTTCTTTGAGAATGTCACGGTGCGTCTTTTTGCCCTGACGGTGCAGCCAGTACTCCTTCTTTTTGCCCTTGCTGTAAAACTCGCTGTTTTCCAGAACGGAGAGCCCGTGCTCCCGACAAACATCATCTGAGATCTTTCGCAGCTCCTTATGGTCGCCGATTTTGTTGCGGAACTTCTGCCCGTCTTTGAATGACACGGGGTTGACCACGAAATGGCAGTGAACATTATCCGTGTTCAGATGCACGGTAACGAGCACCTGATACCGGTCGCCCCACATCCGTCTCGCGGTCTCCTTGCCGATTTCGAAAGCTTCCTCCGGCGCGACTTCTCCTGCGGCGAAGCTCTGGATGCCGTGGTAGCCGACAACTTTTCCGTGCATTCCGAAACGTCGCTGCACGGCAATCATTTCGGCATAAGCGTTCTGCTTGGAACAGTTGATCCCGCCGACGAATACCTGCCGGTCGGTCTTGCTGTCGTTTTTGACATAGCGCAGCGCGGCAAACAGGTCTTCGTCCAGATACTCTTTCGGCGTAGTCTTATCGGGGTTGTCTGCGTAATCCAGCGTTGCCTTCAGATTTCCACAGACGGGCCAGAATCCTGTGACTGCCACGGCTTTCCGTCCTCCTTTCCCGGAAGTAAGAATACCGCCGCGATCTCCCGCAGTAGATCACTGATCTGCGCGTCCAGAGCGGCAGATGTGCTCTTGCGTTCAAGATCGCCGAGCTTCTCCAGAAAATGAAAAAGGGCGTTGGGCGGAACCGATCTCGGTTCGTAGCCCAATGCCCTTTGCTTGACATATTCGGTTGTGCTCAGACCGCATCTTTCGGCTTTGGCGGTGATCCGTTCTTTTTCTTTCGGCGTGAGGCGAAGATCAAGCCTTGCATACTTGGATTTCGGTGTCTTGTTCATTTTTTCATCAGTCCTTTCTTTTGAGCATACAAAAAGCCGATGAGAAATCATCTCATCGGCTTACCATTTTGTATTCACTTTTGATTGTTTATCTTTCGTCACGAGACCGTTCCTTTGGCAGAAAATCCTTGATATACATTTTCACACTCTGATATATCTCGTCAAACGGCGGCTTCTGCACATCCCCCACAAGCCGGAACTTGTCATACGAATGCCGCAGCTCTTCGGTGCGGTACAGAAAACCGTTGAAGTTATCGAGCGTTCTTCCGGTGTCCGTCAGGACTTTGACAATTTCCGCCTTATCAAGGACAAACACCTTTGAAAGATAGTAGAGGTCAACAACATCCTTGATCCTGCGGAACACCTTGTCGGTAGAGACCGCCGAAATCTTGTCGGCAATCATCTGTGACGGAGATACCCCGAGGAAGCGGATGCCTTCTACCTCATAGACTTTGGTCGACGAAACCGGACGGTTCACATCAACATCCATAGAGAAAAGGATCTCACCTGTGTCGCGGTCTGCCAGTTCAAAGCCTGCGGAGCGCCCCTCACCGTACATTCGGAAAATGCTCACATCAAGGTCGATGTTGTTTTTTCGGAGTGCCTTTTGCAGCGATTCTACCATTTCCTCTCCCGTCGGTGGATTATCCGAAGACCAGTTGCCGTCGATGTCTACGGTGTGACGGGTGTCATCGGAATACCCGGCTTCGAGCAGGCAGGCTTTGAGAACCATCGAGCCCTTGAAGCTCATCGGGATTCTGCTGTCGTAAATCGCCATCATGACATTGTACATGATCTTTTCTTCTGCTGACAGATTCATAATATCACCCTTTTAATTACTGTAATAGTCGATTGCTTCCTTTGCCAGCTTTTCAAATCGCTCCTGATATTCCGGCGCGACGGAGAGACCGTCAAAGCTGTTGCCGTTTCGATAGTAGTATCTGCTGACGGCTTCTGTGATACCCTGCATATCCAGAATGTCCTCGTTTGCAAATGCGTCGGAGATCGTTCTGCTCAAATCGGTATATAATAGTCCGTTCTTTTCTCTTACGCTGTACGGACTCACGTGATTGCCGAGAACAACAACACCGTTATATCGGGAAACGGCATCGTCACCGTAGACCCACACAAGATACTCATCGCTTCTCCCGCCGAAGTTGCCCTGACACATCAGTGCTTCATCCAGTGCAAAAATAACGGAATTGCCCAAACAACTGCGTACTGCCTTGAGCCAGGAGATCGCACCGACGAAAGCACGCCGCTTCGGGAGGTTCGGCTTCTGCGGGTCATACTTCGGCAGCGCTGCGGTCTTACGAGTGACGAGGTCGGTCAT
>PITX01000061.1 GCA_017577345.1 Clostridiales bacterium | reverse complement strand
GGCGGGAGCACCGGCGTGAAGAAGCCGAATTTCAGCTTTTCGTTTTCATCGCGCACGACATGCAGACCCCAAAGGCTTGTCACCATGCCCTGCATGGAGTTCTGCTCTCTTTCCTCAAAGGAGATCCAGATCTCCGTTTCCTCGCCGAGCATACCGGCAATGAAATCGTCGTCGTAGCTCAGCTCCGCAGACCATAGCCAGCGGTAGGGTGCTTCCTCCGTGCCCTCACCGCCGATCAGATGCGGCAGGTCCTCCACCGGCTCCAAAGGCTCGGTGTTCGGCTGTGTCGGCTCTGTCATGGGAGGCGGCGAGTAGGGCTTCATATTGTTGATCCGCACCAGATCGTCCTTCGCGTTCTGCAGATCAAGCTCTGCCTGCTGCACCGCGATCCGCTGGCGTTCCAGCTGGATCTCCGTCAGGGTGGTATCATAGCTCAACAGCGGATCACCCTTTTTGACCGTATCTCCCTCGCTGACAAAGATCGCCGTGATGCTCTGCGTATCGCTTGCGTACACGGATTGCAGGTTTTCCGCGGTCACCCTGCCGTCAAAATTGGACATATCGTCATAGAACATTGCACAGTGGTAGCTGACCGGCACGACCTCGACCGGGTCGGTTTTTCTGCCGAAATACCACAGGGAACCGACCAGGATCGCGCCCGCGACAACAATGCAAATTGCGGAGATCAGGATGATTTTCACGCTCTTACGCATTATCCTCACCCGCCTCTCCGTCCTCCGGTGCCTCGTTCTCTTCATCCGTGGTGAGAACGCCGTCGCGGATATAGTGGATGTGCTTTGCACGCTCCGCGATCGCTCTTTCATGCGTGATCATGATGATCGTCGTGCCGGCTGCGTTCAGTCGGTCGAAAATATCCATGATCTGATTGCCCGACGCGGTATCCAACGCGCCGGTCGGCTCATCGGCAAGCAATAGCTTCGGATTGCCGACAATGGCGCGTGCAATGGCGACGCGCTGGCACTGGCCGCCGGAAAGCTGATTGGGGCGGAAGTTCATTCGTTCCTCCAAACCCATGGTTATCAGTGCCTCTATGGCGCGTTCACGGCGTTCCTTTTTCGGCACACCGGCATACATCAGCGGCAGTGCCACATTGTCGATCGCGTTCAGCTTGGGCAGCAGATAAAAGCTCTGAAACACAAAGCCGAGCAGACGGTTGCGCACCTGAGCAAGGCGGTTGCTTCCCGCATTGCTTAAGTCTTCGCCGTCTAAAAGGTATGTGCCGGCGCTCTGCACATCCAGACAGCCGATCAAATTCATCAGGGTCGTCTTGCCGGAGCCTGAGGGTCCCATGATGGCAAGATAATCCCCCTCCTCCACCTGCAGGCAGACATCCTTGAGGACGCGGACGGTGTCCTTGCCCTGCGGATAGTCCTTGCAGATGTCTTTCATTTCAAGCAGCATCTGTCAATACCCTCCGCCGAGCTCGCCCTCAAAGGCAATTCCCTCATCCATCGGCATCTCCTGTGCCGTCGGGATATCCGTCACGGGTGCGCCCTCCTGCACGCTCTCATCCGGGAAGGCGATCAGATCCTCCGCCGTCAGACCGTCAAGGATCTCATACTGATACATAAACTCGTCCAATGCGCCGACGGTCACACTGCGCTTTTCGATTTTGCCGCTCCCGTTTGCCGCCCAGACGAAGAAGCCCTCTTCCTCCGAGCCCATCACATACGAAGCATCCAGCATCAGTCCGGTCTTCTCCTCGGTCTGACCGCCGTCCGGCTCAATATAGACATGCTGACCGAGCAGCAGGTCGTTCATGCTCTCCAGATCGACATAGAACGGATAGCTGTTGGAGGAAGTCATTTCATCCTCGACACCGTAATAGAAACCCATATTATTGGATTCTTCGGGGTTGCTGTCAATCTCCGCGATCACGCCTGTCCATGTCATCTGCGCATCGGAACGGGAGCGGACAACTACGCTCTGACCGGCAAAGAAGTCGTTACGGTTGAGCTCGTTCACCTTGCCCTTGACGCGGTAGGCACCCGCCTCGATCAGTGTGATATAGGGAAGCGGCATACCGGAATATTCATCGTAACCGCCCTCCTCATTGATCGCCTTGACGCGACCGTTGACCGGAGAAGTGACATCCCCGTTGCCGACCGTGTTTTTCAGGGTCTCCAGCTCGCGCTCCTTGACTGTAATGTTATATTCCGTCTCTTTTTTGTCGGTTTCCAGCGTCTGGATGCGGACGGTATAGGAAAGCTGCTCCGACTCCGGCGCGATCGCCTTTGCCTGCTCCAGCTCCGCGATCTGACTGTCAAAATCCGTCACGGAATTCTTAAGCTGCTCGATTTCCAGTACCGCCTTGTCAATGGTCAGCTGCATCTCATCCATGTCATAGGAAAACAGCACATCGCCCTCAGAAACGCTCTGCCCCGGCTCGACCTTCAGCTCTGCGATCTTGCGGTTTTCGTCGCGCTCGATTTTGACCTCGTTACGCGCCACGACCAAGCCTGCGCAGACATTGAATTCGCCCATCGCGCCATAGCCCATAATGTCCTTCACGGACTGCACATAGACCGCGGGCAGCTCCGTACCGCAGCCTGCCAGAAGCATCAGCGAAAGCAGGAGCGTCAGAGCAATCGCAATAAACCGTTTTTTCATAGATACCTCCGATGATTGTATTCTAACCTTTCAGACGAAAGAAATGGATCGTTGTTCCTTAAATTTTGCTGATTGCGGCAACGGCGGCATCAATTTCCGCCGTGTCCAGCTCCTCTGCCCTGCCGCTGTCGCATTTTTCCGCAACAGCGGGGTCGATTGGAAGCTGTGCCAGTACGGGAAGATGATATTCCTCCGCGATCTGTGCCAAATGGCTTTCGCCGTAAATGGCATGGCGCTTGCCGCAGTCCGGGCAGCGGAAATAGCTGTAATTCTCCACAACGCCGAGGACGGGAATGTGCATCATATTCGCCATACGCACTGCCTTGCCGACGATCATCGACACCAGCTCCTGCGGAGAAGTAACAATGATCACGCCGTCAATGGGCAGGGACTGGAACACCGTCAGCGGCACATCGCCCGTTCCGGGAGGCATGTCCACAAACAGATAATCCACATCATCCCAGAACACATCCGTCCAGAACTGCTTCACCGCGCCTGCAATGATCGGTCCGCGCCACAGGACAGGATCGTTTGCATCATCCAGAAGAAGATTGATCGACATCACCTGAATGCCGGACTTCGTCACTGCCGGATAGAAGCCCTCTTCACTTGCGCCGCTGACCTGCTTCAGGCCGAACGCCTTCGGAATGGAAGGTCCCGTAATATCCGCGTCCAGAATGGCAGCACGCTTACCTGCGCGCTGCATCGCCGTCGCCAGCATGGATGTAACGGTGCTCTTTCCTACGCCGCCCTTGCCGGAGACGACCGCGATCACCTTGCCGACCTTGGCATTTTTATTCAGCTCCGCAAGCAGGCTCTCCGCCTTGCGGTCTGCGCAGCTCTCGCCGCAGCTTGCGCAATTACCGGTACATTGTTCACTCATGATTCTTTCCTCCTATCTATTATTCAATCTTCCAGTGCCGCAGCGGCTTCTTCCCACTGCGCCATCAGTGTTTCCAGTTTTTCTTCCTCTGCCTGTTTCTCCTGCGTCAGACACAGCAGCTCCTGATAGTCCGTCGCCGCGGCGGAGATCGCCGCATCCAGATCGCTCAGCTTCTGCTCCTGTGCGCTGATCTCTCGCTCTAAGCGGCGGACAAGCTTCTCCAGCTCCTTACTGCCGACGGTTATTACCGCTTTTTCCTTCCTTTTCGGCTGCTGTATCCGCTGTGCCGCCTCATGCTCCTTGATGGAGCGGTACTTTGCATAGCCGCACGGATAATCCCGGATGGTGCCGTTTTCCAGCTCCCAGACACGGGTCGCAAATTTGTCCACAAAGTAACGGTCGTGTGAAACGAAAATCAAAGCTCCCTCATATTCGTCGATCGCACATTCCACCCATTCGCGGGATGCAACATCAAGGTGGTTGGTCGGCTCGTCCAAAATCAGCAGGTTGATCTTCTCGTCCATCAGCATACACAGCCGCAGTCTGGACTGTTCGCCGCCGGACAGCGTGCCGACCGTCTTAAACACATCCTCGCCCGAAAACAGGAAAGCACCCAGTCGGTCACGCGCCGACTGCGGCGTGCAGTTTTTCTCGTAGAGCATCGTGTCGTATAGCGTGCGCTCCGGATGAGAAAAGTGGATGACCTGCGGCAGATACGCCGACTTGACGGAGGGACCGAATTTGATCTTGCCCTCCCCTGCCAGCTCGCCCAAAAGCACACGGAGAAAGGTCGTTTTTCCGCTTCCGTTGTCACCGAGCAGCGCAATACGCTCACCGCCCGTGACCTTCAGCTCCACATCGGAAAAGAGCGTTCGCTCCCCGAAAGTCTTTTTCAGCCCCTTGACGGACAATACCTCATCGCCGTGGAATTCTTTTTCCCCGAATCGGGCGCGCATCGTCTTTTCCTTGGTCGGACGCTCCGTCTTTTCCATCCGCTCCATGCGGTGCTGAATGGACATGGCGCGGCGGTAAAGCACGCGGTTGTTGATGCCCCAGCCCTTCATGCGCTCCACCGTGTAGCCAAGCTGCCTGAGCTTGGCCTGCTCCTGCTCATACTGCTTGAGCTGACGGTTGAAGCGTTCCTGCTTTTCCTGCAGATAGAATGTGTAGTTGCCGCTGTAAAATTCTGCTTTTCCGGCAGAAATCTCAACAATTCTGTCTACCACACGGTCAAGAAAATAGCGGTCATGGGAAATGGTAAGCACCGTGCCCTTGAATTTCAGGATGTAGTCCTCCAGCCATTCCACACTTCTGAGGTCGAGGTGGTTGGTCGGCTCATCCAGCAGAAGTATATCCGTTTTTTCCAGCAGCAGGCGTGCCAGATTGACCCGCGTCTTTTCGCCGCCGGAAAGGCGGTCAAATTCCTGCGAACGCATCGCCTGCGGTATCCCCAGACCGTTGCAGATCTTATCGACCTCCGTGTCCTGCTCATAGCCGCCGCCGACATGGTAGGCGTTGCTCAGGCGGTCATATTCATCTAACAGGGCCTTCGGCGCACTGGCAGTCAGCTTTTCCGCAAGCTCCTCCATTTTCCGCCGCATCACCTCTAAGCCGGCAAATGCCGTCCGCAGGACATCCTCGACCGTGTAGCCGTCCGGATAGTGCGGGATCTGCGAAATCAGCCCGAGCTTCTTGCCGGAATTGATCATGATTTCTCCCTCGTCGGGAGAAATTTCTCCGGTCAGAAGTCGGAACAGCGTTGTTTTCCCGCAGCCGTTGCGTCCCATGATGCCGACACATTCGCCCTCATGTACATCAAAGGACAGTCCGTCAAGCAGGATCGAGCCGACTTCAAAGGACTTGATCAGTCCGTTTACTGCAATATCAATCATTGTTTACTCCGTAGTGTTTCAGAAATTCCTCCCGCGTCATCATCAGATTGAGCGCGTCAAGGAATGCATTGCTTCCCAGATGCTCCGGCAGCTGCAGTGCCATCTGCAGTGCCTTTCGCTTTTGTTCACTGTTTTCCCCACCGGAAAGCCCGGCAAGAAACAGGTCTGTTTTTGTGATCTGCGACGAAGGCAGTGCGGCGTCGGAGGTCTCTGCCCCGGCATTTTTCAGCGCGGCAAGCAGGGTCTCTGGCGTCATGCCCTCCACGCCAAGCTTGCCCTCTTTCCCCGGCTGTGCCTTGCGGCGTTCCTTGCCGCAGATATCGGGAATATAGGCGTGCAGCACCTTGTCCTTCGGCAGCGCACCCTTCAGATAGTTCCGAATGACAAAGCCTGCGCCGTCAGAGTCGGTCAGAATGATCAGGCCGCGTTTCTCCGCGACACGGCGCAGGAAATCAAGCAGAGCCTTATCGTGCATCACGCCGAAGCCGTTTGTCTCAAAAATCGGCGCATCGACCAGCTGGGAAAGCGTATTTTTGTCGTATTTCCCCTCCACAACGATCGCCTGCCGCAGCTTAATCATGGCGTGCCTCCTCAGCAAGCTGCAAAATCAGCAGCTCCACAAGCCGTTCCTCCTCACTGTAGGAGGTTTTAAGCTGATAGTCCGTTTCGCAGCAGAGCAGAACGGCTTTTTGGCAGAACTGCTCGGAAAACCGCCGTGCCTGTCCCATCGTTTTGGTCGCGGCAAAGGACGGCATACCGCATAGCTGTGCCAGTTCCTCGGCAGATTTGCCCTCATCCAGCAGGATTTTTGCCGCGTTCAGGCGGCGCATCTGTGCGCCGATCGCCGCAACGAGCGGAATGGCATCGTTCTGCATTTTTAAGAGCTTGTGCAAAAGCTCCAGTGCCTGATCGAAGCGGCGCAGTGCAAGCGCATCCGTCAGCTGGAACACGACAGCATCCAGTGTCGGCTCAACGACTGCATCAATATCCGCCCGCACGATCGTATCCGCGCCGGAATAGGCACAGATTTTGCTGATCTCCGCGTCCAGTCGCGTCATGGAAAGACCGCACTGCTGCAAAAGATACCCGCAGAGCTCCGGCGCGATCGACTTTTTTTCATGCTCGAAATGCCGTCGGATCCATGCACGCAGGTCACTTTCCGACTGGTAGCGGAATTCCGCCAGTACCGCGTTCTTTTCGATCGTATCCCACAGCTTTTTCTTGCGTTTATCGGGCTTGAACTCGCCGTAGGTCAGCACCAGACAGCAATAATCGGGAATGTCCGACAAAAGCCCGCACAGATGCTCCGCGTCCGAACTGCCAAAGATATCCACATCCTCTGCCAGAATCAGGCTATGCTCCGCCATCATCGGCAGTGCCTCCATGCAGTCGGCAAGCAGTTGAGCGGAAAAATTCTCCGTGTTCAGGCGGTGGAAGTTAAAGTCCGCTGTCAGATCGTCCAGAAGCTGCTTTTTGAGCTGTTCCAGATAGTACCGGCGCAGGTAGTCCTCCTCGCCGTATAAGACATAAAACCGTCCCGGTGCTTTTGCCTTCAGATCGCTTTTCAGTTGTTCCACTCCGGCAGAATTTCCGGTCGGCTTTTTGACCATTTTGTTACCTCGTTATCGTAATTGTCCCGTCCAGATCGGTGCGGTAGACAGCAGCACCGATCGCCGCGATCCGATCCAGTACCTCCTGTGCGGGATGACCGTAGGTATTCTCGCCTACGGAGATGATCACCGTATCGGGCGCAGTCTCGCGCAGAAGTGCCTCGCAGGTAGAATACTTTGATCCGTGATGTCCTGCTACCAGAACCTCCAGATCCGGAAGCTCCCTTGTCGCAAGCAGCGTCAGCTCCCCCGCCGCATCCATATCTCCGGTTATCAGTATATCATATTCTGTATCGGACGTCAATGCAGATAATGATGCATTCTTCACATTTGCATCCTCCGGTGC
>PITX01000060.1 GCA_017577345.1 Clostridiales bacterium | reverse complement strand
GGATAATGTCGCATGGGCAAATGCTGCAGGGCTGATGATCGGCACGAGTGCTACGACGCTCGATCCGAGAGGTCTGGCGGCAAGAGAACAGGTCGCTGCTCTTCTGTATCGCTTCTGTGAAAGTATCGCAAAATAAGTTCCAACGGGGTCAGGCAGTTTGCCTGACCCCGTGTATTTTTATGCTTCGTCAAGATCCTTATAGGGATAGATACGCTCCCATTTATCGGTCTCTTTGTTATACTGAACGGAACTCCTGTGGGAGGAGAGCAGACGCACGATTGGATAGACATTGATCCAGATCTCGGAATTACATTCCTTTTGGCTCTCGTCAAACACAAGCTGCATCCCGAAGTGCAGATGTACCGTCTCAATGTTATTGACATTTTCCTTTGTCGAATAGCCCGTTCTTCCCATAAAACCGATCACATCGCCCGCCTGAACCTTCTGACCGACCTCCAATCCTTCTGCGTATGGGTTGTCTTTTTGCAGATGTGCATAGTAATAATAGCGCATGGTGTCATCAGACCGAATGCCGATGCGCCAGCCGCCGTATTGATTCCAGCCAAGTGCCTCCACCGTGCCGCTCTCTACGGCAACGATCGGCGTTCCGAGTGAGCCCATCAAATCATTTCCCAGATGCGGACGCGTGAACCCGTAGCTGCGGCGTTTTCCGAAATCTGCGCAATGACTGTAATGATAACCTGCGGCAATCGGTGAAAAGGCTTTGAGCCCATAGCTTGCGACCCACTCTTTTTCACCGGTATCGGGGTTTTCCTTTTCAATGGCATAGCTTCCTACCAGACCGCCGAGTACAGCACCGTATGCACGCTGATAATAGGCAAAATACTTATACTGCTTGCCGAGAAGCTCCTCCGGCGACTGATCCTGATTGAGCTCAAATGCCGCATTTTTAACAGCCTGCACTGTGATATTGCTGCCGCCTGTACGCGTTGCGGCAAGGGCAAGAATGTCGATCCAACTCAGTGCTTTTTCATTCCCCTGCGAGGCAATGTCAATATCCAGTGCTGCCTGCAACGCGGCGTAGGGGACATTGAAATCCACCCAATGCAGGATCTCATCTTCCGCTTGAACACTCGGACAGAGCAACAGAATTACAATAAGACACAAAATGATCCTCTTTTTCACAAGCGCCACCTCAAACGGTAGTCTGCGAAAAAGAGGATCGTTTTATTCGTCTGTATTGATCAGAATAACGCGGCAGGAATCGTGTACCGTGTATGCATCGGGGAAATAAATCTCATTTTGTTGGTATACATCGGCACACATATAGTATATCTGCATCATGGTTTTGTATGACACGGCATAGACGGTGATGGGAGAAATCTTGCCTGATTCGCGCTGCATCGGAACTGCCGTCAAAAAGTGAGAATACTGCGACGGAACAGCATCTGCATAGGGCGGTAATTCCGCAAGATCGAAATTTTCAAGCATGTTCAGCTTTCCTGTGTCCCAAATGACCAGTACCGGCGCAGCCGGTGTGTCGCAGAAAATTTGCCGTTTTGCCGAAGAACTCTTTGCAGTCCCGTTGGCGGTATCGTAGGTTTGAAAATCGGGGGCGGCAGCATTCTCAATGTCTCGCGGGCTTTCGACCTCCTCAGCCATCATTTCAGGCACTGCGGTTCCGGCAGGACCGAGGGCAGAAAACAGCATTCTGCCTGCGCCAGCAACAGAGGCAATATCCTTGGAAGGATTCGCAAACGGGAGTCCTCTCCAAATGACCAAACCGAACAGGGCGGCAACGGCAAGACCGGAGGTGACCATGGAAATGATACGCTTTTTGCCGGAAGAAGACGCCTTCTGTTCCTTACGGACTTCGCGCATAATGCGCTCTGTCAGATCGGCAGGAGGGACTGCGGCACTGCTTTTGAGCAGCGCATCATTCTGCTCCATTTGAGAAAGGAGTGCGCGGCAGGCTTCACAGGTGTACAGATGCTCCTGCAAACGGCGTTCTTCAATTTCACTGTTCGCGCCGTCCAAATGTGCGCTGATCAGCGGTAAAAATTCATCACAGTTCAAATCCGCCGCCTCCTTCCTGTTTTTTAGACGCAGGAGATGCCGGATTGTTCCCACTTTGAAGTAGCTTTTTTCGCAAGGCATCGCGGGTACGGGAGAGCCTCGACTTGACCGTACCTTCTTTAGTATTCAGAATTTCAGCAATCTCCGCGTAGCTTAAATCGTTGATCACACGCAGGGTCAGAATCTGCCGCTGTTGTTCGTCCAATTCCTGCATCGCCTGCGCTAAGCGTTCATTATCCTCTTTGGTTATGGCGGCTTCCTCCGGTGTCGGTGCAGCGTCCGGGAAATCCATCGTCTGCGTTTCACCGTCCGAATCCTCGACAGTCAGTGATACCTGCGGATGACGCTTGATACTGCGCAGATGATCCAGACAGGTGTTAGAGGCAAGTCGGTAGAGCCATGTAGAAAAAGAGGACTCAAACTGAAAGCTGCCGAGGCTTCGCCATGCCTTGAGGAACGACTCCTGCGACAGATCGGCGGCATCCTCCGGATTTCCGGTCATACGGAGGCAGAGGTTGTAGATCGGTGTCTGATAGCCCCGAACAAGCTGCTCAAAAGCATCCGGATCACCTTCGGCAGCGCGTTTTATTATTTTTTTCTCGTCTATTTCGATCACCTCAGATCCCGAATGATCGCTTTTGCGACCGTCTGTACTTCCTCCGGCGTGGACAGCCGGGAAATCTGATCCTTATAGTATGCGCTGTGCGGTACACCGCGCAAATACCACGCAAAATGCTTCCTTGCCTCCAGACATGCAATGTGTTCTCCTTTATCCTCACAGGCAAGAGAAAACTGTGAAAGCGCAGTCTCCATCCGCTCCGCAAGGCAGGGAAGTGCCGGAATTTCGCTCCCCTCCAAAGCGGCATTGAGCTGTGCAAACACCCACGGGTCACCAAACGCGGCTCTGCCGACCATGAAAAGGGAAGCACCGCTGTGCATCCGGCAGCGCAGAATGTCCTGCGGCGTGAAAATATCACCGTTTGCGATCACCGGAACGGAAACAGCTTCTGTAACCTTCTTGATGGTGTCCCAATCGGCATTTCCAGCGTAGAGCATAGACTTTGTGCGTCCGTGAACAGCGATCGCGTCTGCACCGTTTTCCTCCAGCACCTGTGCAAAGGGGACAATATTGATACTGCCCTTGTCCCAGCCGAGCCGCGTTTTCACCGTGACAGGTACGGTTACAGCGTCCTTTACCGCGCGGACAATTCTTCCTGCAAGTGCCGGGTCTTTCATTAAAGCACTGCCGTCGCCGTTATTTGCGATCTTCGGCATCGGGCAGCCCATGTTGATGTCAATGAAATCACAGCCGCTGCATTCCAGTGCAAGCTTCGCCGCCTCCGCCATGATTTCCGGATCTTTGCCGAAAATCTGCGCGCCGCAAAGGGAGCCTTCGTTTTTCCGCAGGAGCGATCTGCTTTTTTTATCCTGATAGACCAAAGCACGGGAGGAGACCATCTCCGTTACCGTAACGGCGGCACCGTGCCGTGCACAGACCGTGCGGTAGGCAAAGTCTGTCACTCCTGCCATCGGTGCAAGGAAAACGCTGCCGGACAGAGTGTGCCCGAGAAATTGCATCGCTTATCACCTCATAAGGAGTATAGCACAAACTCCGGCAAAACTCAACGGCTTCCTGCTTACGGGCGGTACACGGCGGAGGGTGACGAAAAATTCTCCGTCGAGGACGATGCGAGGGAGCTGGATGAGGACTACGACAGAGCAGTGCAGCGGGACGCGGCGGAGAATGAGCCGACCGAGCGCGGCAGGAGCTTCCTGCCGAAACGGGAACAGTCCGGAACGGACTACGGCGCGATCGCCACGGCGGAAATCGAACGCAGGGCGCGGGATGCGTCACTGCAGCAACGGCGGCGGAAAGCGTGCCGCAGCGGGCAGGACCGGCCGTGGACAGCATGAGCTTCACGCCGGAAACATCGGCGGAGGATGCGCAGAGCGTAATGGAGCTGCATCGGCAGATGGAGCAGTCCGGGCAACTGCAGGATCGCAATCGCGCGGCGCAGCTTCTGAAAACGGCAGAAGACGCAATGATGAATGTGCAGAATGCGCAGGCACTCGGCTTGATGAATGCGCAGGAAGGGTACGATACAGAGATCGGTCTGCAGAAGGTCATCAACAACACACGGGCAATTTTGACCGACACGCAAAACGGTGATACCAGAAAAACACCGGCGCAGATGACTGCACCGGAAAACAACATCGGAGGTATAGATAATGGCAGAGCAGAAGGTATTAATGACAGCACGGAACGGAATGCAGGTCTGGGTGCCGATGAGCAAGGTGGCAGAGTTCCGCAAGGAACAGGAAGAGACACCGCCAGAGGAAGAAATGACAGCCTTGAAATCCGGCGTGCGATCAATGCTGGAGAAGTTGATCTCAGAAGCGCAAAATCGTTAGAACAAATAGTAAAAAATGCAATCCTTTTTGATACAGTTGTTTCGGTAAAAGACAGCAACAGCAAAATGGAGAATACCGCATTCATGCACAGCATGTATTCAGTGTACGAAATGAACGGTAATTTCTATTTATTAAAGCTCTTTGTAGAAGAAGCAGTGCCTAATAATGGCGGAGATCCGTTTGTTAGAGCATACCAGCTGAAAGACATAGAAAAGATAGCTGATTTACCTAACGGTGTTCTCTCCGAAGACGGAGGCTTAACCGATGATAAATCAACTACCTTCATAAACAATTTAGCAGGTTTGTATTTATTTGTCAAGCGATACGATGGAGATTTCACGCCGGCAAAAGAAGTAAATCCTGTGCTGCTGAATGATGACGGAACGCCGAGAGTGTTCTACCACGGAGCAAAGAACGGCGGCGGCTTTGAAGTATTCAAAAACTGGCAATACTTCACGGAGCAGGAACAGTACGCGCAGAGGTACGCGAAGCGCGACGATCCGAGCGCTATGTACGCCGTATATCTGACTGCGGATAAGGTGTTCGATACGAGAAATGCGGACGCAGCAACAATAACTTTCGCTGGCAGAATTGTTGAAAACGGTGAAGTAGGAAAAGTCGCCGTTGCAGTAATGTTTCTGACAAGCACAGAGTACACTCTATGCAAGTAATGGCATCTGATGGGAGCACATTTACAATAAAAATAGAAGCAGATACTGGAACGGTGGCCGCACCCGATACATCGGATGTAAACTCACCCACAGCATTTGCTTCTAATAAAATGATACCACAGGATGGGGAAGATATCAAGCAGAGTTTTTCTATCGATGACGGTGCAGAATATCTTTCCATTGCCGAGAAGTACCGCGACGGCACAGCGACCGAGGAGGAGACCGAGCAGCTCCGTCAGATGGTGGACGAGGCGGCAAAGAACTGAGAATAATTCCCACTTGACAAATCAACAGCTATACCATATTATTATAGTTGAACAATTGCTCAAATATAAAAATGAGCAATCGAAGCTGTAGAAATTTGAAAGCCGAATATAAGGAAAGAGAAGCAAAATACGATGGAGAGGAAAAGGCAGAACATGAACCGGAAAATAGCGCAAAAAGCAAAATACTATGAGGTTTTCGGGGAGCCGGATGAGGAAACGCTGTTTGACATGGCGGAGCTGTTCAAGGTGTTCGGCGACTCTACGCGCATCCGCATTCTGTATGCGATGTTTGAAAACGAGCTGAATGTTTCGCAGATCTGTGAAAAGGTGGAGATGAGCATTTCCGCGGTATCTCACCAGCTCAGGCTTTTGAAGCAGGCAAAGCTGGTGCGTTGCCGCCGAGAGGGTAGAAAGGCATATTATATGCTGGCGGATGCTCATGTAAAGACGATCATCGGCATGGCAAAGGAACATATTGAGGAGGATTAACATGAAAAAGACATACCGTTTGAAAGATCTTGACTGCGCGAACTGCGCGGCAAAAATGGAGAATGCGATCAATAAGCTGCCCGAGGTGGAGAGCGCAACGGTCAGCTTCCTGACGCAGAAAATGACGGTCAATTATGCTGACGGCACGGATGAAGCGGCAACGCTCGCGGCGATCAGGAAGCTCATCCGTAAAGTGGAGCCGGACTGCGAGGTCCTCGCATGACACGCAGGCAGAAAAAACTGCTGTTCCGCATTATTGCGGCACTTGCGGTCTTCCTGTTCGGGCTGCTTCTCCGCGACCGGTGGCGTGCAGGCTGCATGATCGCCGCGTGGGGGATCGTCGGCTATGATGTTTTATGGTCTGCGATACGCAATATTCTGCGCGGTCAGATCTTTGATGAAAAATTTCTGATGGCACTTGCGACCTGCTGCGCCCTTGTCATGCAGGAATGGATCGAGGCCGCTGCAGTCATGCTGTTCTTCCAGATCGGCGAGCTGTTTGAAATGCTGGCGGTGGAACGCTCACGGCGTTCGATCAGCAGCCTGATGGATATTCGCCCTGACACGGCAACGGTGCTGCGGGATGGCGAGGAGATTTCCGCAGAGCCGGAGGAGGTCTGCATCGGTGACATTCTGCTCGTTCGGGCAGGAGAGCGCATCCCGACGGACGGCGTGATCATCGAGGGCGAGGCTTCCCTTGACACCTCCAAGGTGACGGGCGAGGCGATGCCTGTCGATGTCTGCGCCGGAATGCAGGTCATTTCGGGCAGTGTCAATTTAAGCGGCGTGCTGAAGATCCGCGCAGAAAGTGCTTATGAGCAGTCAACGGTCGCAAGGATTCTGACACTTGTGGAGAATGCGGCGGAAAAGAAGGCACAGACTGAGCGGATGATCACGAAATTCGCCCGCTATTATACACCCTCTGTGATCGGTGCGGCAGTTTTGCTTGCCGTTCTGCCGCCGCTGCTGCTTCATCAGCCGTTTGCAGGGTGGATTACCAGAGCACTGACCTTCCTTGTCATTTCCTGCCCGTGTGCGCTTGTGATCTCCGTACCGCTCAGCTTCTTTTCCGGCATGGGTGCGTCGGCGAGGCTCGGCATCGTGGTCAAGGGCGGCGTCGTACTGGAGCAGCTTGCGCAAACGAAAACCCTGGTTTTTGATAAGACCGGAACATTGACGGAGGGAAGCTTTTCCGTGCAGGAGGTAAAGTGCGCAGCAGGAACAAAAGAGGAGCTTCTGCGCATTGCGGCGATGTGCGAGCAATATTCAAATCATCCGGTCGCACAGGCAATATCCGAGGCGTATCCGGAGATGCAGGGCGAAGCGCGGAATATCCGAGAGCTTCCGGGCTATGGCATCACGGCGGAAATTGACGGAAAGACTGCACTTATCGGAAATGCGCGGCTGATGCGTGAAAACGGAATTGAGCCGGATGAAAACGATCAGTCCGGCACGGTGATCTATGTTGCCTATGACGGTGCCTACCTCGGGATGATTTTGATTGCAGACACTCTGCGCGAGGGAGCGGCGGAAACCCTGCAGACCCTGTATGCGCAAGGCATTGGGAAAACGGTCATGCTGACGGGCGACAACGAGCGGTCTGCGGCATACTTTGCCGCGCAGTGCGGCGT
>PITX01000059.1 GCA_017577345.1 Clostridiales bacterium | reverse complement strand
CCGTAGTATTCTGCCGCCTGACGGCCGGTGCTGCGGCACAGCCGCAGATAGTCCATGTTCTGCTCATGGATATCCGCATGGGTATTCGTATTATGCTCGCGGCGGCGGAGCATTTGTCCGGTCAGCTCCGTCGGAACATCCAGATATATGACGATATCCGGCACCGGAAGTTCCATGTGGCGGTGCTCGAACTCATACAACCATTTGAAGAAGTCCTCTCTCTTATCCTCCGGCTCCTTGGATGCCTGATGTACCGCGTTGGAGGTCGTGTAACGGTCAGAGAGCATCAGCCCCCCGTTCTGATAGTATTCCCGCCACACCTTCTGATATGACGCATAGCGGTCCACCGCGTAGAAGGTGGAGGCGGCATAGGCATTGACATCCGACGGCCTCGTGCCGAATTCCCCGCCGAGATACATGCGTATCAACGCCGAGGAGGGTTCGGAATACTGGGGAAATTCGATCGTACGAAAGTCTATATTCATTGCCTGCAAACGCTTCGTCATCAGAGCAAACTGCGTAGATTTACCGGAACCGTCCGTTCCTTCAAACACAATCAGCTTTCCCATGATTATTCCCCTTTCATTCTTTTTTTGAGTGCCGCAAAGACGAATTTCGGCAGGCGCATCATCCGTCCCAAGCGGCGCGGCTCTTTCATCAAGCGGTAGAGCCATTCCAGTTGTAATTTGATCATCCACTTCGGTGCACGCTTCACCGTGCCCGCGATGCCGTCCAGCGTTCCGCCGAGCCCTGCCATCAGACGGACATTCAGCTCGTCTCTGTGACGGAACATGAAATTTTCCTGCTTCGGTGCACCGAGGCAGACATAGACCACATCGGCAGCAGCATCGTTGATTTTGCGAATCACTTCGGCTTCATCCGAAAAGTAGCCGTCAGCCGTGCCGCAGATAATCAGCTCCGGATGCTTTTCGAGCATCTTTTCCGCCGCAAGCTCTGCCACGCCCGGCTTGCTGCCCAAAAGATAGAGTCTGCTGCCGAGCTCTTCACAGACGGAAAGCATATTCTGCGCAAACTCAATTCCGGCAACCTTCTGCTTGAGCGGTGTTTTCAGAATCTTTGCGCCAAGAACCACGCCTGCGCCGTCGGGAAGGACGAGGTCGGCACTGTTGAGAACATTGCAAAACTGCTCGTCACGGAGTGCCTCATATGCCATTTCGGCATTCGGGGTCACGCAATACGCCGTTTTCGTACCGGTCAGAAATGCGCGTCCGGCAGCGATAGCCTCCTCCATGGTGATATTATCATATTGCACACCTAAAACATCCGTTTTCATGCGCATACCTCTCCAATTTATTCTGCTTCCATTTTATCACAAAAATCGTACTTTGTCTACGGCTCATTTCACATTCTGTAACGGTTTGCATACTATGTTGTTGAAAGCACTTTTTTGCTTAACTGTTCATTCGGGAGGTTTATAGCCATGCCAGAAAACACCATAGATACTGCCTGCGGCCCCGATTTGAGGCAGCCGGTTTCCATCCATACCCAACAGATCACGGACAGTTGCCTGGATAAGGACTGCATCGAGGACCTGCGAGTCTATCTGACCACACAGTCGCAGGCAGCACTTGACGGTGCAACAACAGCAAAGACCCGCTGCGCAGAGCTTCTGTTCGCGGATGTTGATGTTGAGCCGCTCAACTACAAAAGCGGCTATCACGCCGTAGATATCACCTTCTACTACCGTATCATCGGCGACGCCATACTCGGCGGCACCCGTCCGACCACAATCACAGGCGTTGCTGTGTTCGCAAAGCGCGTTGTCCTCTGCGGCGGCAGAAGCAGAGCCAAGATTTTCTCCAGCACGGATGTGATTCCGGGCAGTGATGCCCTGCTCAACTGTGACCGCCCGGTCGCAATCGTAGAGGTACTTGATCCGATGATCCTCTCTGCAAAGGTCAGAGAGGTATGCGAATGCAAACGCGGCGAAACGGAGCTGACGGAAATTCCCGCAAACATTGCCGACAGCTTCGGCGAACAGCTCGTGATGAGCGGTGGGAATAAACGGCTTTATGTAACCATCGGTCAGTTCTCCACCATCCGTCTGGAGCGTGATACACAGATCACGATCCCTGTCTATGAATACAGCGCACCGACGAAGGAATGCTGCGACGAAGAGGAGTGCGAGGAAGACCCGTGCGAGCTGTTCAGCCGGATTGACTTCCCCATGCGGGCATTTTTCCCGGAGAGCCGTCCCTGTGAGACCCCTGAACCGCAGGGCGGCTGCCGAAGCTGCGGCTGCTGATACATTCTATGCGGCAATAAGTTGTCCAAAATATGAAAAAAGCGACTCGATTTCGGGTCGCTTTTTGCATCTTATTGCATCATATGGACATCCATCTGCGGGAACGGTATGGAAATATGGCGCTCGTCAAAAATGCGCTTTATCGCCTCCGTCACGGCATATTCCGCCTCCAAATAATCCGGCGCATTGACCCAGACCAAAAGCAGATACTGCACGCTGCTGTCGGCAAATTCTTTGACCCGTACGGAAGGGGCAGGGTCCTGCAGCACGGTTTTCTGCCGTGCCGCCTCCAGCAGTGCCTCCCGGACGGCGTCGATATTATCCGAATAGGATGCGCCGTAGCGCAACTCCAGTCTCCGTTTTCCCTCCATGGAGTAGTTGCGGATTTTGGAGGAGACCGTCTCACTGTTCGGAATGAACAGCGTTTCGGAATTTCTGTCCACAAGCTTTGTATAGTGCAGGGTGATCTCGCTGACCGTTCCCTCTGCACCGTCAATGATGACATGATCACCGACGCGGAACGGATGCGTTGCCAGAAGCGTGATACCGCCGACCACATTGGCAAGCACATTCTGTACGGCAAGGGAAACGGCAAGAGAAATCACGCTGATGATTGCAACCAAAGAGGAAACATCCACGCCGAGACTGCCGGCGGCAATCAGAACGACAAGCGAATACAGCAGGACGCGCATGATCGCTTTCAGAAAGTTAAACATCGTGCGATCCAGCTTGGAGCGATTCAGCCCGCGTTCAAACAGCTTCATCATCAACTTGACCAAAATAAAACCACAGACCAGTATAGCAATTCCGGGCAGGGCTTTTTCCAGTGTCAGCGAAGCAAAAAACCGCTTGATTTCTTCAATATTCATTCATCTGCCTCGATTTCTCCGGCAGTCAGTCGGTTAGCATCCGCATTGACATAGGCCATCAGCTCGTCGCCGGTAATGGTTTCCTTCTCCAGCAGATAGAGCGCGATTTCATCAAGCAGTCCGCGGTTGTCAAGCAGGAGCTGTTTTGCCGACTCGTAACAGGTATTCAGGAGCGTGCGCACCTCCGCATCGGCATCGCCTGCAGTCGTCTGCGCACAGTCCATATATGCCTGCCCGTCCAGATATTCATTCTGCGCCGCAGCAAGAGCCATCAAACCGATTTTTTCGCTCATGCCGTACTGCGTGACCATTTTCCGTGCAAGCTCAGTCGCCCGCTGAATATCATTGGCGGCACCTGTCGTCTGGATGCCGAACACGACCTGTTCAGCAGCGCGTCCGCCCAGAAGCGTCTGCAGCTGAATAAGCAATTCTTCTTTCGAATTGAGGAACTTTTCCTCCTCCGGCATCTGCATCGTGTAGCCCAATGCACCGGAGGTATGGGGAACGATAGTAATTTTGGAAACCGGCTGCGAATGCTTCCGCAGTGCCGCAACCAGTGCATGACCGACCTCGTGGTAGGATACGATGCGTTTTTCAATATCCGTCAGGACCGTGCCCTTCTTCTCCGTGCCCGCAATAACAGTCTCAAAGGATACAAGCAGATCCTGCTGATTGACAGCGCGTCTTCCCATACGGACGGCACGCAGTGCCGCTTCATTTACAAGGTTTGCAAGGTCTGCACCGACTGCACCGGCAGTTGCCTGCGCCAGTTTTTTCAGATCAACATCCTCCGCAAGATGAATGTTTCTCGTATGCACCAAAAGCGTCTGATAGCGTCCTTCCAAATTAGGACGATCTACGATGATACGGCGGTCAAAACGGCCTGCTCGCAAAAGCGCCTTATCCAGAATTTCCGGACGGTTGGTCGCGGCAAGAATGACAACGCCGTTGGACGAGTCAAAGCCGTCAATTTCTGCCAAAAGCTGATTAAGGGGCTGCTCGCGTTCATCGTTGCCGCCGAATTTGCTGTCACGGCTGCGACCGATCGCGTCAATTTCGTCAATAAAGATGATAGCGGGCGCGACCTTGGACGCCTCCTTGAACAGATCGCGGACACGGCTTGCGCCGACGCCGACAAACATTTCGACAAAATCCGAGCCGGAGATAGAGAAGAACGGCACATGTGCCTCACCGGCCACTGCCTTTGCAAGCAGGGTCTTGCCTGTACCGGGGGAGCCGACCAGCAGTGCGCCCTTCGGCAGCTTTGCGCCGATCGCCGTGTATTTTTTCGGATTATGCAGGAAATCAATGATCTCCACCAGAGATTCCTTCGCCTCATCCTGTCCAGCAACATCGCGGAAGGTCACGCCGGTCTCCTTTTCCATATAGACCTTTGCTCTGCTCTTCCCGATTCCGCCGATACCGCCGATACCACCGAGACCGCCACCGCTTCCGCCGCCATTGCGGTTGACGATGAAGCGCATGATCAGAAGCAGACCGAAGAAGAAAATCAGCGGCAGAATGATCCAATTAAACAGCAGCGACGAGCTGCCGTCATCCAGCGGTGCGGCGGAGAATTCCACGCCGTTTTTCTGCAATGTCTGCGTCACCTCGGTCAGATCGACATCAGTCAGGCGGTTGGTGTAATAAAGTCTGCCCTCTTTGTCCTCTTCCTCCGTACGGAGCAAGTAGGAAATCTGCGTGTCCGAGATTTCCGCCTTTTTTATTTTGTTTTCCGCAACTGCGGAAAGGAATGTATTGTAGGTCACTTCCTCCTGTCCTGCGGAAAGCAGGAGATCCATCAGACGGTTTCCGAAAATGATCGCGACAAAAAACGCGACCGCGATCACGATTAGACCGATTGCAGGACGGCCTCCGTTGTTATTCCCCTTATTCTTGTTGTTCGACATTCGTTCACGCTCCTCACGGCGAAATCCTCATAGTCTGATGTATCATATCACATTTTTCGCTGCTTCGCAATTCTTGATACCGAAAGCGGCGTAAATTTTCTGTAAATTCACAATTCATATTGTTTCCCGACATGTTTTTTGATATAATGAGTAATAGAAAACTATAACTTGAAAATATGGGAGTTTTTATGAAAAAAGACGCTTCTTTTGAACGGTCGGACGAGCTTTCCGAGGGCATGATCGAGGGCAGAAATGCTGTGACCGAAGCACTCCGAAGCGGTCGTGCAATCAATAAGATTTTCCTTGCGGACGGAGATACCGACAAAGCACTCGGACGGCTTGCCGCCATGGCGAAGGATGCCGATGCCGTCGTCGTCCGTATTGACCGCAGGAAGCTCAACGAGATGAGTCCCACCGGTGCGCATCAGGGCATCATTGCCTCTGTCGCCGCGCATGAATACGCTGCGGTAGACGACATTCTTGCCCTTGCACAGGAGCGCGGTGAAGCTCCGCTGATCGTCATCTGTGACGAGCTTTCCGATCCGCACAATCTCGGTGCGATCCTGCGTACGGCGGAATGTGCAGGCGCACATGGCGTCATCATTCCCAAGCGCCGCAGTGTCGGTCTGACTGCCGTCGTCGGCAAGGCCTCTGCCGGTGCGATCGAATACATGCCGGTTGCCCGCGTTTCCAATATCGCCGCGGCGATCCGCGATTTGAAGCAGCGCGGTGTTTGGGTCTTCGGCACTGCCGCCAATGCGGACACCACACTGTATCAGGCAGACTTGAAGGGTCCTGCCGCTATCGTCATCGGTAACGAGGGCATGGGCATGAGCCGCATTGTCGCCGAAAGCTGTGATTTTAAGGTCAGTATCCCCATGAAGGGGCATATTTCATCCCTGAATGCCTCCGCCGCCGCATCCATTTTGCTCTACGAGGCTGTCAGACAGAGAGGATAAGTCATGGAACGACGCGATCCGGAACAACTGAATAGACCGGATGCGTCCGCAAATTTCCATTTGGAGGATATCATCCGTGAATACAGCGATGCGCCTCAAAACAAGAGTATGAGCGGAGACACGGTTTCTTTTTCTCCGATTCGCGCAAAGCAAACCGCAGATATTGACGCACCGATGAAGGTGGTCAGCGATACCGTAGCTTTGCCGTCAACCCTGCAGCCGGATACCGCTGTACTTCCCGCCCCTATTCCGATACCTACGACGGAGGAAAGGAAGGAAAATGAAGAATCAACACCGTTGACGCTATTGCAGAAGGCGGTGTCCGGCAGAGCACTGCAAAAACTGCGCGCCGTCTTACTTGCTGTCATGGCATCTGCAAGCGTGTTTCTGACCCTCTACGCCGTGCTCTCATGGGATTTCCTTGCATTATCAAAAGGGACACCCTCTGTCTGCCTGATGATCCTGCTCAGTCTCTCCGTTCTGCTTTCTTATGATGTCCTGTGGCGCGGTGTGACAGATTTCATTCACTTTCAGCCGAGTCCGTTTACGCTTTCCGTTCCGATTATTATTCTTGCGGCACTGGATGCGTTCCGTGCCGCGCCGAACCGTCCCGGCAACTACTGCGGTGCAGTGACCGTGCTGTTGTTTTATCTGATGCGCGCACTCTGTGCAGAAAGGCGCGGGAAAATCTATACCCTGCGCACCGTTTGCGGCTTTCGCAATCCGATGGGCATTTTCCACGCCCCGCAGGTGAATGACAAAGCCCCGTCCCTGCGGCGTGATCCTGCCAATATAAACAATTTTCTGGCTGATCTTCTGCAAAAGGACAAGCCGCAAATGATCATAAGCATATACACTACCGTTTTACTTCCCCTCAGTGCGGCACTTGCATTCCTCCTGACACGCAATAACAAGGGAGATTTTTTCCTTGCATGGCTTTTGCTGCTGCTCGGCGGTCTTCCGTTTTCTGCACTGCTTGGATATCCGCGTGTTTTCTCCGTGCTTGCAAAGCGTCTGAGCCGGATTGACGGCGCTTTGAGCGGTTGGCACAGCGCAAAGGTCTTCGGCGGTCGGCACACGATCATCATCCGTGATGAAGACCTCTTCCCTGTCAGCGGCATCACCTCAAACGGCATGAAGCTGTTCGGTGCTTACCGTCCCAACCGGATCATCGCCTATGCGCTTGCCGCGCTCGATGTTGCAGGCAGTCCGCTGACAGAGCTGTTTGAAAACCTGCTGCAGGGGCAGTACGGCACGCATTTTTCCGTTTCCGATTACCGTTTCTATGAGAACAACGGCATCGGTGCAGAAATCGCCGGTGACATCGTGCTGGTCGGTTCCCTCGGCTTCTTGCACAGCATGGGTGTCCGGATGCCCACCGGTGCCAAGGTGCGGCAGGCAGTCTATGTCTCCGTCAACGGTGAGCTGGCAGGCATTTTTGCCCTGAAATATAAGGCAAACAATTCCACCCGTAAAGGTCTGCGCGATGTGCTGGCAAACCATAATTTCTC
>PITX01000058.1 GCA_017577345.1 Clostridiales bacterium | reverse complement strand
GGGGTATGTAACCTACCCGTTCGGGAGAGCGCAAGGATCGCAATCTTGAGGTCAGGGGTTCGATCCCCCTATCGTCCACCAAAGCAGGCAGGTTTTCCAATATAAACCTGCCGGTTTTTCATCTTGCCGATTTGCCGGAAATGTGATGTATACGGCTCGCTGCCTGCATTGGCTAAATGCGCTCCTCCGGTTGACATTTTCGCGGCGGCCAAATATAATGAAACTGTAAAACCACGAAAAGGAGACAACACCATGGAGCTGAAAAAATTCAAGAAAAATCAGGTCATTTTCAAGCAGGGCGACTACGAGACCTTCATGTATGACATCCGCTGGGGCAGTGTCGGCATTTACGAAAACTACGGCGAGAAGGATCAGCGCCTGCTGCGCGAGCTGCGTGCGGACGATATGTTCGGAGAAATGGGTCTGGTTGAGGCGCGTCCCCGTTCCGCTACGGCGGTCAGCCTGGAAAAGGACACCCAGTGCGTTCTGATCACGAACGATGATTTTGCGGGCTATTTCCAGGACAAGCCTTCCAAGATCATTGCTATCATGCAGCGCATGAGCCAGCGCATCCGCGACCTTTCCGAGGAAGTGGCGCGGCTTTCCAAATGAGTACGGTACAGATTCAGCCGCAATGGCGTGAAATGGACAAGTGGACAGCTCTTGCAAAGCAGCAGGGGCTGTCCTTTGAGGCTTTTGATCTGACGCTCCTGCAGACTTCGGACGACACGGCTCTTTTTGAGCAGGCACGGGAAGCCTACCGGCAAAGCGGGCTTGTCACTTCCCTGCACGGTGCGTTTATCGATATCAATCCGGCAAGCGGCGATGCCGTTCTGCGCCGACTTTCCCGCGCACGGTGCGAGGAAAGCTGCATGACCGCGCAGGCACTCGGTGCGGACACGGTGGTGTTCCACAGCAGTTGCTTTCCGTTCCTGCGCGGCAGCTTTATGGAGCGTTGGGCGGAGGACTGTGCGGAGTTCTACCGCACGCTTGCGCAGAGGTACAACCTGACGGTCTGCGTGGAAAATAGCATGGATCTTGACCCGACCCCACTGAGGGAGCTGATGCGCCGTGTGCAGTCCGACCGCGTTGCGGTCTGTCTGGATATCGGTCATGTGAATTATTCCAACGCTTCTGTTTCCGATTGGTTTTCCGCGCTGGAGGGGAAGATCCGCTACCTGCATCTGAGCGACAACGGCGGCAGATCTGACGAGCATTTGCCGCTCGGCTGCGGCACAGTGGACTGGAAAGCGGTCAGCGCACTGTGTCAGTCGGCGGGCAGCGTGGAAAAAATTACGCTGGAGGTCGGCACGCAGGCAGAGCAGTCTCTTGCGTTCTTATGCGAAAACAATCTGTTCGGGCAGGGGTGATCACGGTGCAAAACGCGGACATCATTCAGAACTACATCATGCGCGATATGTCGGAGGGCGTGCTTGCCATCGGTTTCGACGGCAACATCAGCTATCTGAATCCCTCTGCGGCGCAGATTTTGGGGCGTTCGGACGAGGAACTGACCGGTCGGCCCTTTGCCGCGAGCTTTTTTGAATATGAGAAAAACGATGCGTTCAATCAGATGATACTGGAGGCGGTTTACGACCGCAGCAGCACCCATGAGGGCATCGTGGACTATTTTACGGGCGCGGAGTCGAGGCAACTCCATGTGACGACCTCGTTCCTGAAAAACGGTGAAGAACCGGTCGGCATCGTCTGTGTGATCGACGATGTGACGGAGCTTTCCGGGCTGCGAGACGCGCTGAAGGCGATGGAGAAGATCCGCGAGATGAACGGCAAGCTGGAGCTTCGCAATCAGCTTCTGAGCGAGACCTTCGGACGGTTTCTATCCGATGAGATCGTGCGCCAGCTTCTGGAAACGCCGGACGGACTGATGCTCGGCGGCAAAAAACGCGTCCTGACGGTCATGATGAGCGATCTGCGCGGCTTTACGGCGATGTCCGAGCGCATGGAGCCGCAGAAGCTTCTGGATATGCTCAACCATTACCTCGGCGAGATGACGCAGATCATTCAGCGCAGAAGCGGCACGATCATTGAGTTCATCGGCGACGGCATCATGGCGATTTTCGGCGCACCGGCACCGAGCGAGTGCCATGCCGAGCAGGCAGTTGCCGCCGCAGTTGAAATGGAAGCAAGAATGGAGCAGATCAACGCCTGGAACGCCGAGCGCGGCTATCCGGAGCTTCAAATGGGCATCGGCATCCACACGGGCGAGGTCATCGTCGGCAATATCGGCTCGGAAAAGCGCACGAAATACGGTGTGGTCGGCAGTAATGTCAACCTGACCGGACGCATTGAGAGCTATACCGTCGGCGGGCAGATTTTGATTTCCCCGCAGACGCGTGAGGCGGTCAACGCCGCACTGACCGTGGCAGGAGAGCAGACCGTCCTGCCCAAGGGCATGGACAGTCCCATGATGCTCAGTCATGTTGTCGGCATCGGCGAACTGACCTGCGTGCAGAAAGAAAAGCCGCTGCACACCCTGCAAACGCCGCTTCGCGTGCCGTATTTCCGCATCCGCGAAAAGCATGTGCAGGCACAGCCGGATACGGGGCATATCACGGCACTGTCCGAGACGGGTGCGCTGCTGCAAACGCCGCAGCCGTTGGAGCGGTATGAAAATCTGCAGCTTGATATCGGCGGCAAGCTCTTTGCCAAGGTGATCTCCGCAGACGGACAGGAGGTAAAGCTGCGCTTCACCTCCCTGCCGGAAAGCTTTGCCGCGTGGTACGCCGCGGCAGTCGGCACAGAAGCGCACTGAGCATGAAAGAAATCCCGCAGCGATCTGTTTGCGGGAATATCTTGCCTTTTCTGATAAGTTATGTAATAATAAAAAAGGAAACCGGTGGGGCAGACCCTGCCGAACAGAAAAAGGAGGACAAACCATGAAAAAGCGACTGCTCGCATTGATTTTGTGTATCGTGATGCTTCTGTCCGTGCTGCCCGTTACCGCATCGGCAGACGGCGGCAAGATCGATATGCTTTCCGTCAACGGTATCAAAGAGCCGAAAGACGGTGAAGAGATACCGTTTGACAGCAGCGAACTGATTCCGGGAGACCCGTCTCTGTACGCAGCATATTACTGTGCCTATTCGTGGTCCTGCCCGGACGGTGTTTTTCTGCCGGATACGCTGTATCCACCCCACTTCCGTGGCGGCGAAACCTATACCCTGACCATTCTGATCGTGCCCGAGAAGGGCGTGACCGGTCTGGACGAGACAACGGCGCCCTATCTGTATGTCCTGCTCAACGGTTTCAGAGCGACCTATAACCCCGAATGCAAGCCTGCGATCGAGGGGGCAGAGGGCAAGGACATCTTCGCATATTGCGTTGATTTCGACTGCCCGTGGACAAACACCATATCTCTCATCGATGTTGACGGTTTCACCCTGCCGACCCCCGGCGCAACGCCCTGCGGTGCTTCTGATCTTTCCGTTCCCACCGGAGCGCCCTATTCCATTGAGAGTGTTAAATGGGCGAGATACAAAGGTGCAATCGGCGACAGCGACATAACATATATGACAGAAGGAGAGAAATTCGAAGCAGGAAAGGGCTATTATATTGAAATAGTCCTGCATGCGAATGAAGGCTACCTCTTTGACAGCCTCTGCGACTGGCGCTTCAACGGTGTTTCAAATTATGTAGATGAGACACACAGCAGCTGCTCAGGAACGGATGCCAGATTATATTCCAAGGATCTGATTGCAGAGCCCCGTCATGTGGACACCGTCCGCATTGACAATGTGGGAACATTCTTTGTCGGCAATACTGCCCTGTCTGCCATTGAGAACGCGACCGTCCCGGTAGGTGTCGGCTATTCTCTCTATTTCAGAGAAAATGTCAATGTGTCATATAGCGGCAGCTATATCAATGATTCAACCACATTCAAAAAGGACATTAACAATTATCAGGTGACCTTCCGCGTCGTGCCTGACACCGGCTGGACGATTGACAGCAGCACCGTCTGGCTCATCAACGGCGGCGCTTTGCCGGTTGCATATGTGGATACCGGCAGCAACGGAAGCATCAACTACTGGTATGTTAGAACCAGCCCGACCCCTTCTGTGGAAAAGCAGCATATCGACGAGGTAAATATTTTCGGCGTCTGCGCCCCTGTCATCGGCGGCACTGTCGGTGATTACGATGATACCTATGTGCTCGGCGGCTTGTATGATATTGTCGAGACCTACTGGTATTGCGATGATACATATACGGAGCTGAACGACACGGACATATTTGAAGAAGGAAAGCATTATTCTCTCTGTAATGTCGTAAAGATCTGCGCGGATGGATTCGCGATTGATGATACGACGACCTTCCTGCTGAATGACGGCGATTTTAAAGTAGAGCGCAGCGGAAAAAGACCGGACGGCTCGTATTATGTCTGGACGGAGCCTATGGAGGCAGTCAAGACCTATACTGTTTCGTGGTATTTTGACCCGATGGATGAATATCCCGTTGTCGGCGTAGAAGTACCGGAGGGCACAGTGTTCGGCAATCCTCCCGAGCCGGTCAAGGAGGGCTACACCTTCGGCGGCTGGTTTACCGACAAAGCACTCACCAAGCCCTACGATCCCGCCAAGCCGATCACGGAGGACATCAATCTCTACCCGCTGTGGCAGGAGCTTGTAACCGTTTGCGTATATAACGATGCAGCAGATGCAACGCCTGCATCCAAAAGCGATGTTATCAAGGGAAAGGTTTTTGGCAAGGTAGCTGAGCCAAGCAAGGAGGGCTACACCTTCGGCGGCTGGTTTACCGACAAAGCACTCACCAAGCCCTACGATCCCGCCAAGCCGATCACGGAGGACACCAATCTCTACCCGAAATGGGAGAAAAAGTCCTGTGACGGCGGCAAGGACTGCCCGTCTGCGAAGTTCACCGATGTGAACAAGAAACCCGACTTCTGGTATCACAATGCGATCGACTGGGCGGTGACGAACAATGTCACGAGCGGTACCTCCGCTACCACCTTCTCTCCGGACGGCGCATGTCTGCGCTGTCAGGCAGTGACCTTCCTGTGGCGTGCCGCCGGAAGCCCTGAGCCTGTGAACAAGACCAATCCGTTCAAGGATGTCAAGGAAACAGATTATTTCTACAAGGCTGTTCTCTGGGCAGTAGAGAAGAACATCACAAAGGGTATGTCCGAGACATCCTTCGCACCGAATGCAGAATGCACCCGCGGACAGATCGTGACCTTCCTGTACCGCTACAAGAGCGCGAGTGCACCGACCGGTGTCAGCAATCCGTTCAAGGATGTGGCGGCAAGTGATTTCTTCTATGCTCCCGTGATGTGGGCGGTGAAGGAAGGCATAACCACCGGCATGTCGGCTGATTCCTTTGCGCCGAACGCCACCTGCACCAGAGCACACATCGTGACCTTCCTCTACAGAGCGATCGAATAATCACAGAAACCATACAGAAGCCGCAGGGTCTCTTGACTCTGCGGCTTTTTTACCTCGTTCCCCGAAGCCTCCATTTAGCAAGGGAGCCTTTCGGGTGCCAAACAAGAAGACCACACCGTATGACGGAACAGCGTCCGAAACAGGAAAGGCACGGATTGCCACGCCGATTTCATCGGCTCGCAATGACAAGCTTGGCAGTCTGCCCGTTATAAGCCGAGGTGGAATGATACCGGAAAATCTCTCAGTTCTGTCATTGCGAGGGAGCAACGCGACCGTGGCAATCTGTCCGTTGCAGGCTTGTACTCTGTTCCGATGATAATAAGCACGATTATAACGGAAAATCCAAAGCCTCCCTTTACACAAGGAACCTCCTTCTGTCCCCCTTGCTAAAGGGGGTGGCACGGCGGCAGCCGTGCCGGGGGATTTCATCAGTTCCGTTCATACCTGTCCCCCTTGCTAAAGGGGGTGGCGCGGCGTCAGCCGTGCCGGGGGATTATTCGTCCAATCGGTCAATGGCAGCATAATTTCGGTGCATCCAATCCCTCAGTCAGCTTCGCTGACAGCTCCCTTTAGCAAGGGAGCCTTTCGGGTGCCAAACAAGAAGACCACACTGTATGACGGAACAGCGTCCGAAACAGGAAAGGCACGGATTGCCACGCCGATTTCATCGGCTCGCAATGACACGCTTGGCAGTCTGCCCGTTATAAGCCGAGGTGGAATGATACCGGAAAAACTCTCAGTTCTGTCATTGCGAGGGAGCAACGCGACCGTGGCAATCTGTCCGTCGCAGATTTGTATTCTGTTCCGATGATAATACGCACGATTGTATCGGAAAATCCAAAGCCTCCCTTTACACAAGGGAGCCTCCTTCTGTCCCCCTTGCTAAAGGGGGTGGCGCGGCGTCAGCCGTGACGGGGGATTTCATCAGTTCCGTTCCTACCTGTCCCCCTTGCTGAAGGAGGTGGCACGGCGTCAGCCGTGACGGAGAGATTGAAAATGTCCGAAAACTAACGGGCGGCCAATGGCTGCCCGTTTTGTGCATTATTCTTTTACGCGGTAACGCTCCGGCACGGGATCCTTGCCGTCCCAGATGATCCGACGGAATTCGGTCGGGTCGGTGTTGCCTTCAGTGTTGATCATGAAGATCTGTGAATCGGCATTGATATTCAGTGCCGCCTTCAGCTTGGCATCGATCTCATCGGTGCACAGAGCAAAGAGCGTTCCGAGCGGAACAGCGCCGCTTTCGCCGCTGATGACCATGGGGTCGCCGTTGAGCGGGCAGCCGAGAATACGCATACCGCGGGCAGCGACATTGTCCGGCACCTGAATAAAAATGTCGGCGTTGTCCTTCAGAATTTCAAACGCGACCGGAGAGGGATCGCCGCAGGCAAGACCTGCCATGATGGTGTCCAGCTCACCCTTGACGCTGTGGCACTTTCCGTCGCCGGCGGCGATGGACTCATAGACGCAGGGCGCCTTGTCCGGCTCTACCACGATGAACAGAGGGGGATCGTCGGGGAACATTGCGCTGTAGAAACCGACAACGCTTGCCGCCATCGCACCGACGCCTGCCTGTACAATAACATGGGTGGGCTTCACGATGCCCATGCCGGAGAACTGCTCCTGGGCTTCAAGCATGATGGAGTTGTAGCCCTGCATGATCCAGGTGGGGATTTCCTCATAGCCCGGCCAGGAGGTGTCGGAGACGACATACCAGCCGTTTTTCTTTGCATCCTCCGCCGCCTGACGCACGGCGTCGTCATAGTTGCCGCTTACGACGGTGACCTCTGCGCCGAAACGCTTGATCGCGTTGATACGCGCCTGACTGGTCTCGCTGTGGACATAGATTTTGCAGGGGTGGTCGAGCTTCTGGCACGCCCAGGCAAGACCGCGTCCGTGGTTGCCGTCGGTTGCCGAGCAGAAAACGACATTGCCGAGGGCTTCGTGACATTCCCTGCTTGTCAGGTAGTCAAAGGACAGATCCTCGTTTTCTCTGCCGAGGATCTTCTTGACCAGACGGTAGATCGCGTAGGAGCCGCCCATGACCTTAAAGGAATTCATCTGCAGACGCTCCGCCTCGTTCTTCACATAGATACCGCCGACACCGAGCAGGTGCGCCAGATTGGGC